>CAXMNO010000355.1:0-7631 GCA_964194655.1 uncultured Acidimicrobiia bacterium | reverse complement strand
GCAGGCCGCGCTCGACGGCCACGGCGTGGCTTTGATCGGCGACATCCTGGTGGCCGACGACCTCGCCGCCGGCCGCCTCGTGCGCCCCTTCGACCCGAGCCTCAGCACGCCGCTCAAGTTCTCCTTCTATCTGCTGAGCGCAAAAGACAGCGCCGAGCAGCCCAAGGTCGCGGCCTTCCGCGACTGGCTGCTCGAGGAGGCGCGCGCCTCGCGTCCGGAGGCCATTGAAAGTGCATAGAGCCGAACGCCATGGATACGCCTGGTCAATCTAGCCGGGAGATCAAGAATCTCCGCCGCCTCATTTACCAAAATTCCGGTCGTTCAAACTTTTTCACCCGGCTCGCTTTTGGCATCGATGACTGCCACCCGAAGCCCTCGCATTGCAGCCGTTCTCGCCGTGACAAGGCCAGAAAAAGATCCATCGACAACGACAAGGTCGAAGTCGGTTGAATTCGCATGGGGGACCTTCATGAGCATCTCTCCGGGCTAAGCGAACATTCCCGGCTAATTGAGGCGCCTTTTAACCTGATCGAGATTAATTTGAAGGCAAAATTGTGAATCAACGAACTTTGACTGGCTGTTGTTTCCCACAGGCGTTTCCATGCGCTATTCTTAAATTCATGAAAAACATTTCCGTACGCCCTTTAGGTCCAGCTTTCCTCGGCCTGCTGTTATTGGTCCTCAGCTTAACCTCTGCTCACGGTCAATCGGCTAAGCAGGAATTCTTGGAAGGCCGGCTTCTGGTCGCAACAGAGAGCCTTGCGGACTCCTTTTTTTCCAAGACGGTCATTTTCATGGTCGAACATGATGAGCGTGGCGCCTTTGGCCTGATTGTTAATCGGTCCCTCGGTGTGCTTGGCGTTAAACCGATGTTCGAGACCTTAGGTTTGGATGGAAGCGATGCAGAAGGCGAAGTCTTAGCCCGTATCGGTGGCCCGGTTGAGCCTGGTGCAGCCTTCATTCTGCACAGCGATGAAATCGAAAGCCCGGGCGGTAAACCCATTGCCCCCGGCTTAGCGATGACAACTCAACCGGAAATCTTGAAGATTATCGGCAAGGGCGAAGGCCCAAATCAGTACCTCTTCGCATTCGGTTATTCCGGTTGGGGTCCTGGCCAGCTTGAGGACGAAATCATGCGTGGCAGTTGGATCGACGTGCCTTCGAGTAAAGAGCTACTCTTTGGCACTGAAGACGCCGAGAAATGGCGGGCTGCGACGAATAGCCTGGAAATACACCTCTAGAGCACTTTTAATGATCACTCGATCATGAAAATCGCCCTAAGCTCTTATTATTACGCACTTTCGGGCGTAAAACCGCACACACTTTTGCTGAAAGTGCTCTAGATCTGAATTCAGCAGTTTCATTGGGCTAAGCGGGCCATGGGGCGGGTCAGTGAAAGTTATCCGGATAAATCCGCCCCGTCATACTTTCGCCACCTTGCAATCGGCGCCTGTCTTCACGTGGGGATAGCCCAAAACGCGCACGATAAGCGCGGCTGAAATAGGGTGACGATAGGAAGCCCGAGGCCAACGAAATATCAAGGATGGAGAGTGAAGTATGCTCCAACAGATGCCTCGCGTGGCGAAGGCGTAGCTTCAGGTAATAGCTAGAAGGCGTGTCTGATAATAGATTGCGGAAGAGCCTTTCAAGCTGGCGGCGCGACACTTTGCCGATACTTGCCAACTCATCCAAACTGAGCGGCTCCTCTAGGTTGGCTTCCATCGCTTTTACAATGATCAAAAGAGCCGGGTTTCGGATTCGCAAACGCAGCTCCAAGGCCATACGCTGGTGATCATCCCTGGTTCGAATTCTGTCGTGAAGCAGGGACTCAGACACCGCAACAGCAAGCTTATGCCCATGATCGCGAGAAATTCGGTTGAGAATAAGATCTAATGCCCCAGTGCCACCAGAGCAGGTGAAGCGCTTTCGATCCATCTCGAAAAGCTCACCCGTTACCTCAATCTCCGGGTATTCTTCGGCAAAAGACGCGATATTTTCCCAGTGAAGCGTTGCGCGGTAGCCATCCAACAGCCCGGCACGCGCGAGGATGTAGGTCCCCGTCTCAATGGCACCAATCTCACTCCCCTGCCGGGCGAGCCTTCGCAACCACCCCAAGACCCGTCGATCCGATGCAATCCGCTCAATACCATAAGACGCACAGACCGCGATGACTGGAAGCCGGTCAATTTCTGCGATCCCCGCCTCCACCATTAAGGACATGCCATTGCTCGCGACGACAGGCTCACCATCAACCGAGAGCAGCTTCCAATCATAAAGCGTGCGACCACTGATTCGGTTAGCCACGCGAAGCGGCTCGACCGCCGAAAAGAGGGCGATCATCGAAAACTCGTGAAGCAGCAAAAACCCAATCTGCTCTGGCGGGTCGCTTGAGCTACCATTATTGGGGCTGCTATGACTTTGGCCGACATTACTGGGGCCGTTATTATTCGTGGACATGTGCTCCCTATATCCACTTGCCGCGGAACGTCAAGATTTTGCGTTGGCACATGGTAATTTGGAGCACAGGAGTTAGGAAGTAAGGGTTACTTTTCGCTTTAGACCCATTGACCGGTTTACGTAGGGTGAGGCTAGAAGCTTGTCGTCGCTTCCTTTGATCTCATGCAAGCGATCAGCCACCTCGGGCGGCAACGGTGCAGCCCTCGGTCCGGTCATATCAACGTGCATCAAGACCATCTCAGCCGTTGCGAGCAAAGTATCGCTATTGCCGAGATACATCTCGTGCAAGCAGTGATAGCGCTTGGTATCATAGTCAAGAAGGCGCGTGGCGATTTGAACCTCCGCGCCTTCTTTGCATTCCAATAAATAGCGGATATGGCTTTCGAGCGTGTAGACCGAATTCTCGGTCCTACGTTCCGGTGCATCGGGATCTATCCCGATATGTCCCATAAAGGCATCATTCGCGTGAGAGAAAACCAGGACGTAAAAAGCCTCGTTCAAATGGCCGTTATAGTCGGTCCATTCCGGGCGAATGACTTCTTTCCAAAGCCTCACCGGTGCGTCACTCATTCTAACCTCAGCCTTTAAGAGAAGTTGGGGACGCTGGGATTACCAGCGCCCATTTCCAGGAGCTATATCTTCAGCCTTAAGGGCCGTTGAGAATTCAGCGCGGATCTTTGCATGAAGCTCTTCGCTGATATGGCTCGGATAGTGACTTCTCAGGATATCGCGAACCTTACCCCGGGCACGCTCATTGAAGTCCAGCTTGCCTTGCTCAATCCATTCCTTGGGGCTCGTCCGGTCCCCAATCTCCGGATAGATGTATTCAGACTGCATCAATTCAAGCGTCTGGCTATGGCCAAGGAAGTGGCCTGGACCATTGGTGCAAACATCGCGGATGGCTTCGACCGCGAGCGTATCGTCCGTCACCTCGATACCGCGGATAGAGCGCTGCACAGAACCGATGATATCGTTATCGATGACGTAGCTCTCATAACAGGCCGCCAATAGGCTTGCTAGCATACCAGCGGATTCGTAGACGAGATTGGTGCCGCTGTTGCCAACCATCGTGAGGGTTGAGGCCTTCTCAAGCCCTGCTTGCGTGTCAGGCAGCTTGGAATCGCTCATGCCAGAGGCAACGCCCGTAGGCAGATCGTAGTAGCGGCCCATTTGAGCGCAGGCCGACATAAGAAGACCCTGTTCGCCACTCCCGCCCGACATTGCACCTGTACGTAAATCAGAGACGAACGGCCAAGTTCCGAAGATCACCGGTGCACCGGGCTTGATCAAGTTCGCATAGACCAGGCCAGCCAGAACTTCAGCCACTTCCTGGACAACCGCACCAGCCAAAGCTGCCGGGCTGGTGGCACCTGCCTGACCCGCGGCCAAAAGAAGCACGGGCATGCCACCGCGCACGGCTGTTTCCAGGCAACGACAGGCATCTTGTGCAAATTTCATCGGTGGCACGACGAAGCAGCAGGACATGGAAACAAAGGGCCGCTTGCGCCATGCCTCCTCACTGCCAGCGATCATGTGAAGCATCTTGAGAGATTCTTCGATATGCTCAGGCTCGACCCAAGATGAGCCGACGTGCTTCGTCGTGGCGCTAACGCTGGCATAGCAAGTGTTGAAGTCGAGATCGCGAGGTTCGACCAAATCGCGCGCGACCACAGGGCGCTGGAAAAAGTGAATATGCTCCAACGTATCGACCAACCGGCCAATGTCGTAAAGGTCGGTAAGAAGCGATTCTCTGTATTCGCGCGTTTCACCATCGGCAATATGAACGGCTGCACCGGCCGTGCCGAAATAGGTCTTAGAGCTGGAAAGCTCCATATCGTGCTTCGGATCTTGGCCGAAAAGCGTGATATTCCTGGCCGCCTTCTTTTCCAGCACATCGTTAATTAGGCCACGCGGGAAAAGCAAACGCCCTTCGTCGGTAAGTTTACCGCCCGCCTCGGTTACCATCTCGATGCAGCTTGGAATAGCCTCGGCAAGGCCGACTTCTTCCAAGATGGTAAGGGATGCCTCATGAATGCGATCTTTATCGCGGTCTGAAAGGACCGAGAACGCACCACTTTTCATGCCGGGTTGAACGGCGCGCTTATCTTCTGGGATGGGGGCCGCCCGTAACTCGCGTCTTGCAGTCCGGCCGCCCCTGCGCCGTGATTCCACCGCTTCACTCATAACTTTGCCTTTCCAATTAATCGTCTTGCTTTGCAAGGTTTTCGGTGTGGCCATCAACGGCAAGAGCCTGGCCTGAAACTTTTGAGCCCGCGCTTGAGCAGAGGAAGAGCGCCATATTCGCTATATCCTCTGCCTTCACGAAGGTTCTGAGAGAAACCTGGTTCTCAGACTCGCGCCTGACAATTGCAGGGTCTAAGCCTCGCGCCTCGGCATCTGCTGCAATGACCCGGTCCATGCGTGGTCCATCCACTGCACCAGGGCATATCGCATTGACCCGCACGCCATCGGGGCCAAGTTCCATCGCCAAGGATTTTGTCAACCCAATGACGGCCCATTTCGCCGAGGCATAGGGTGTGCGCAGAGGATAGCCAAATAGTCCCGCCGTCGAAGAAATATTCACAATCGAAGCGCTATTGGAGGCCTTTAGGTGAGGCACCGCCTGCTTCGTGCAGAGATAAAGGCTATCAAGCCCCACTTCGATCGTGCGTCGCCACTCGTCATAGCTTACTTCTTCGATTGGTGCCGTGGGCCCCGCGATCCCTGCATTATTGACAAGGACGTCCAAGCCACCAAGGTGCTCAAGCGCTTCTTTAAAAAGACGTTCGACATCTTCTTCTTTGGAAACGTCGGCGCGCGAGACACCATAATCAGGGCGTTTTGTGCGGCACGCCGCAATCGCCTCATCAGAAATATCGCATACATGGATGCGGGCGCCCGCATCCGCGAAGGTATCTGCGATGGCACGACCGATGCCGGAACAGCCAGCCGTCACCAAAACACGTAAACTTGCGATATCCTGCGTCAAAACTTAACTCCGCTAGGGTATAACTCAATTCCGCGATACGCTACACAGCGCCGCTTTTGGCACTTGACGCAATTCACCGCCATCTTGCGCTAACGCGACAATGATCATTTCTATCTTGCCGCAATTTTCAGTATGGCATCAAGATCGAGATGCTCTTCCAAATGTGAAGCCAAGTTGTCCAAGACCTGATCCACCTCCGTCTCATAAGAAAATTTGCTCATTGTGCGTTCGCCAAGCCTGCTCAAAAACGCATGCCTGAAACCATCAGCAGAAAAGAGACCATGCAGATAACAGCCCATGACGCGCCCATCGTCCGAGCACGCTCCTTCTCTGCGACCCGCTAGTTCTAACATAGGCCTTTTACGGGCCTCTCCTTCCGTAAGGCCGATGTGCATTTCATAACCGTGCAAGGGTTCACCAGAAACAAGGTCTCGGCCCTCGCAACCTTCTAGGTGCTTATCGCCACCAAGGACGGTTTCAACATCGAGAAGAGCGAGGCCGTCGGCACTCCCCACCCAGCCTTCGATACCCTCTGGGTCGCTTACGCGTTTGCCCAACATTTGATAGCCGCCACAAATCCCAAGCACCCAGCCACCACGGCGCTTATGAGCCGCTAAATCTATGTCCCAGCCTTGCTCACGAAGATAGGCAAGATCGGCAAGCGTCGCCTTGGTCCCAGGTATAATCACCAGATCAGCATCGCCCGGCAAAGCCTGGCCAGCGCGAACGAACTGCAAAGAGACGTCTGGTTCCGCCAAAAGTGGGTCAAAATCATCAAAGTTCGCAATGCGTGCCAAAACCGGCACGGCAATTTTCAAACTTCTCCTATCAAAGGCGGTTTCTCTTGGTCTCTCCAGGGCAACGCTATCCTCCGCAGGTAGGCGTGCGGCTTGCTCAAAATAAGGAACAACGCCCAGGGCCGGAAATCCGCACCTCTCGCTGATAATGGAAAGGCCATCTTCAAAAAGTGTCGGGTCGCCTCGAAATTTATTTATAATAAAACCCTTTAAGCGGTCTTTCTCATGTTTTGGTAAAAGCTCGACAGTCCCCACAAGACTTGCAATAACACCACCGCGTTCGATGTCCCCAATCAAAGCGACAAGCAAGTCAGCGGCCTCGGCAAAGCCCATATTGGCAATATCGCCGGTACGAAGATTTACCTCCGCCGCGCTGCCTGCGCCTTCGACCAAGATCAGATCTGCACCTTGTCCCAAACGCTCAAAAGATTCCAAAACCGCAGGCATCAAATCAGGCTTGGCTTTCCAATAATTGCGGGCATTTAGGGAGCCCCTCACCTTTCCCTGGACAACGACTTGTGAAGTGCGATCACTTTGTGGCTTTAAGAGGACCGGGTTCATATCGACTGATGGCGGCACGCCACATGCTCTCGCCTGCAAGGCCTGCGCGCGGCCGATTTCCCCACCATCTGGCGTGACTGCGGCATTGTTTGACATGTTCTGCGGCTTAAAGGGCCTAACGGAGAGGCCGCGAAGCGCATAGGCCCGGCAAAGCCCTGCAACCAGCATGGATTTTCCAACGTCCGAGCCGGTGCCTTGGAACATAACTGCGGGTGTTCTAATGCTCACGTCACCGCCACCTTTTTCGCGCCAATAATCCGATAATGCCTTGGTTTAGCGGTAATCCCTTCGAACACAAATGAATAAGCTCGGCAGCCTAAACGACCTTGGATCAGCTTGTGCGCTTTTCGCATTCAGTTATCCTTAAGCTCGCCGTGTCAGATAATAAGTCGACAACTTTTATGCCATTTAAACCTTTCATACCAAGAGCGTAGCACCGATGAAGCGATCCAACGAAATACCGATCGTCGCAGGCATTTTTGCGGTCGCCCTGTCATGGTTTTTGTTCCACGCAATTATTTGGGCAATCAATGGGTCTGTCATTGATGCCGGTCGCCTCGTCGGCCCAGATAGCTACATGCGCCTCGTACGGGTAGAGGAGCTGTTAAACGGTACTGGCTGGTTTAACGATGTGATTGCCAGGGCCAACGCGCCCTATGGGGATCAGCTCCATTGGACACGGCCATTCGACGTGCTCTTGATTACAGTTGCCACGCCGCTTGCGCCCTTTCTTGGCTGGAAAGCCGCGATCTATTGGGCAGGCGCACTGACCGCACCCTTCTTGCAGATCATCACCGCGCTGCTTTTTGGCTGGGCGATCTTCCCTT
>CAXMNO010000354.1:0-2066 GCA_964194655.1 uncultured Acidimicrobiia bacterium | reverse complement strand
CCCGCGCTGCCGAAGTTGTTGGCCGATCAATCAGGCTGGAATTGGTTTGAATGTTCGAAAGAACGTAAAATACCTCTTGGGCATATTTTCACAATGCCCCTAACATGCGTAAAGGAACGCATGGCGGGAAAGCGGATGGTTTCCGATTGAAGCGCATACCAAAGTAGCGTGCTTCGAACATTGTCATCCCAGCAGATCGTCGGCAGCGCTTGGCGAATGGTGGAAACGACCAACTCCAATTATCTGATGTTTTGCCAGGATAATGATATGAGTAAAGCAAACACGATAACGCTGAAAGAAGCGACCAAGATTGCCCGAAGGTTACCTGCCGATACTCAAGCGGCGCTTGCCAATGAGTTGATGAACCATGTCCAGGATATGTCACCGCCCGATCGCCCCGCCGATCGGCAGGATCTGATTAAAGATCGCCTCGCTAAACCGCTCAAAGCCATTACGCGCGACGAGCTTATGGCAATGCTTCGACATTATACCTCGGCTCAATGAGATTCTTTTCGGGGTCCTTATATCGTTCTTGTTAGAAGGCTGATTGTCCCAGGGTCGTGCAAAGCTGCTACGAGCGCGGCTCGTCCGTAGATGTATGGAATATCGAGACGATCTCGACATACTCCGCCACCCGATACACGACAATGTAGGGCAACTTCGGAACCACGAGTTCATAGGTTCCAGGGATGATCCCCTGTCGACCGGAATAGGGGAAAAGCTCCAAACGGGAGATCGAATGGCGAAGTGTGTCGGCTATACGCCGGGCGGCATTTGGATTGCGATCCAGGATATATGCGCGATGGCGGTCGAGGTCTTGAAGTGCTTCAAGACGGTAAGCGACTTTCATGCTTTAGAGAATTTACCGAACGCGGCTTCTGTCTGCTCTTCGGTTGCGAACTTCGGGTTTGGGTCGCAGAGGCGGCGGCGCACCTCTTCCTGTTGGTCCGGAGTGAGCTGCTCGTCCGAGTGATCTTGCGCGACGATGTCCAGGATCATTTCGCCAAGTTGGTTCTGGCGACTCTCGGTGAGGGTTTTAGCTTGCTCAATGGCATTATCCAGAATCTTCGTCATAACGTCACTTTATCACCAATCACGAGAATTGCGAACGCAGCCTATGTCCGTGATAGGCGAACAACAACACGGTGATTCTCATCGCTGTCATGGACTTTTCGTATCATCAATGAGAATGGTGCGAAATTTTTCGCCTTTACCGCACGGCGCGGATCTCAAAGTGAAGGTCTTCGCGCTTCTGAAGGTAGCCGATGATTTCGAACAGGTTGCGGGCCTGTGGGTTTCCCTTGGGACCTAACATGCGCATAAGGCTCTTGGGCGACTTGTCGGTGAGGTTGCCAAGCTCCTCAAAACCGATTGTGGCATTGATGTAGTCGCGCAGGACCGCCTTTCCGGTGTCCATGTCGCCGGAAAGCAGGCACTCGACGCCTTCCTTGAGCAGCTCTTCACGGAAGGCAGGATCACGCTCAACGCGGGCTTGGGTTGTCTCTTTGAAATCTCGTGTCAGAGCCATAGCTTTATTGTCTCCTATCGCTTTTCCTGTTGGTACTCGCGCCCAAGATCCTGGGTGGTGCATTGATGGTGATGACGGGGAGGCGGCATGAAACCAACCCGGCCCACCCCCAGATATCACGGCGGCAAGGCAACAGACGCAACGCCCGGTCACACGCCAACCTACCCCGCCTTGCGCCCGGCGCGGCTGACATGCCGGGCCAGCACATCGTTCAGGCGGGTCTGCCAGCCGCGACCGCCAGCCTTGAAATGGGCGATGATATTGGCATCGAGGCGCAGGGTGACCTGCGGTTTGGGATTGTCGAGAGGTGGCCGTCCTCGGCGTTTGGCACGCGTCACGATTTCGGGCGCTACCTCAGACGCCGGGCGCATCTTGGCAAAATCTGCGCTGGTCATCTCGCGCACCTCCCCGTCCTCCCTTGTCAGGGGAATGGCGTCAACGCGAGGGTATGGCTTACGTGCCATGATAAAGGTTCCTTTCTTTTCTGCTGGCGCTTGCGAAGCGAGATAATGCGGATGCTTTCCCTGCGCGTGGTGTA
>CAXMNO010000353.1:0-7919 GCA_964194655.1 uncultured Acidimicrobiia bacterium | reverse complement strand
CTGCTTCCGCGATGCAGCGTGCCTCGGCCCTCATCGCAAAGAGTTTCCCTTTCTCCTCATCGATCAAACCATCACTGAACATGGCGTCGATATCTGTGCGCGCTTTATCAAAGCAAGCAACAAACGCTTTTTCCGCGGCACTAAGAGGTTTTTGGGGAGGCTCGATAAAAAGGCCACGCTCAATAAAGAGCAAAAGGCCTACCCCTACCAAAGCAACGGTAAAGGCAACGACCCGTGCGCCCTTCGTGTCGAGCTTCCCATTGGATGAAGTGGCCATGGCGGGCTATTCGAGCTCTATCGTGCCATCGATATCGACTTGGAGGCCCAATTCTTTAATGGAAAGTGTGACGGTTGCCTTTAGTGGTCCGCTGCCAGCGAGCTTTCCTGTGGATTCGGCTTCACGCAGCGCCGTTTCGATTTCGCGCTGAGAAGTCACGCCCACTTTTTTCAAAAACTTGCGTGTGCTCATGTTAACAATATCCTCGTTCATTTGATCTCTCCTAAGCTGTGTCGCCCGGTCAAAAACATGGCCTCAATAGTATGGCCAATTTTTCAAGAAGGCTTGGCTGATTTTTCAAGATGGCTTGGCCAGGGGCAAATTTGCCAGAAGGTTCTGTGGTTTGATGCGAAGCCGATTCGATCGGTCCATTGCCAGGCCGAGATAGATCGGTTTGCCGGCCATCTCTGGAATTACGGCTGTTTCATCTTTGATGGTTAGACGGAAAAGCGATATGAGCCGCGCCAAGTCCTCCTCGGCTACGGCCTCGCCACGGTAAAGCTCATTTAGGATTTCGTTCGCCGCCGAATCCAAGCCGCAGTGCCAACGCCAGCGCTCGTCACGGATGGATTGAACGGGGTGAATACGGACGTCCAGTTCCAGGAAATGGCGGATCCATTTCTCCATTACGCGGCAAAGCGCATCGAGACCCGGACGCGCGAATGTCAAATCAAGCACCGTGTCAAATCGGTCGCTGCGGGGCCAATAGCTATCCGATGAAGCTTCCTCCAAGATATCGAGGTCGACCGAACGCGTGGGGGTTTGGCTCTCCGCCAACATTCGCCCCAAATCACCAAGCCCTCCGTTCGCAGCCAGGCTCTCAACCGTCTCTTCATCGGCTGCCATAATTTGCCCGTCTTGCAGCGTGATACGCTGGGTACGGAAGAGAAGTTCGCCCGCACGTGCGTGCATTGCACTGGTGCCGTTATCCAATATGCCGCGTAAAATAGCGTGGGCTATTTGGTCGATGAAAAGTGGGGCTATAAGAGGCGCATCGGGCTTAAGGAGCGCTAGGTAGGCCTTTTCCAGGGTTCCAAATTCTATCAGATGATCACGTAGTCTGAGGATGATCTGATAATTTTCGATCGCATCCGGGTCTGCGAGCGTGGCGAGTTCTTGTTCACCGACCAGACGCGAGGGCGTCTCAAGAAGGCTCTCATGCAATCGGTGCTCATTGGCGCAAGCTTCTGGTGGGGGCTGCATTTCCGGGCGATGGAAAAGCGCACACAGAAAGTCATCCGTCACGCGGAGCTGGCCCGTAGGTTCAAGGGTTAGTAATCCAAAACCTGACGTCGCCCAGAAGTCTGGTCGCAGTACTTGTTGCCCATCTGATGTCGTGGCTTTAGTCATCGCTCTTTAAATTCACTCCATCCCGTACCCGAAAGGATTACTGATATCGGCAATGCCTCAAGGCCGCGCGTGCTCTCAACTTCAAGGTCACCATTGTCGAGGACATTCTTGATCCGGGCCTCGATTTGACCATCGCCGGATGGAAAGGACGCAGGCCCTTCATAGCCAAGCGCACGCCCTGCCCAAAGAGGCACCAAAGCACTAAGTCCCTCGCTTTCCCAACGATGAAGCCAAGAGAGAAAATGGCGCGCAAAGGCTTCTATGATGTCGTTTACCTGTACGTCTGCGACACCTTCCTCATAAAGCGAGGTCTGAGCGATATTCTCGCCGGGATTGAGGTCTGTGGGATCGCCCATCATATCGAGTGTGATCCCAGCAATAAGCCACCCGGGTTGGCTTTTCAGTTCGGTCCCATCAGGGGCCACCAGGGTGATGGCACCAGCCTGCGCTTCATTCAAAATAATCCGATCAGGCCAGCCATGGAGAACGGAAATTTGCGGCGGCAGGGTAGATCCCAGTGCATCGCCGATCGCGAGCATCACGACATAGGCGACCGACAAAGCTTCACCCAGGCTACCTTCGGGCGCTAAGATCAAGGCCATTTCCATCTTGTCTGGCCGCTCGCAATAGAAAAGCGCACCCGATGCGATACCCTCTTCAGCTGCAGCTTTCGCATGTGAGATAGGGTCTTCGTTTGCCGGCAACGGACGTGCATCGAATAACGGTGGCAGGGATAACGTATCGCTCATGATTTTGAGATCTCGCGTCCTCCAAGGTTTAAACAACTTTCCCCAGGCAATTTATCTGGGGGCCGCGCATTCTTGCCTTTCCGCGTGCTCTCGACAAGAGGGGGTGTATGGGTCATGCTGCGGGGACATACAAAAATAAAATCTAGAAGTAATCAAAAATTTTTTCTAGGACGTCTCAGGGATGGATAAAGAAGTAACGATGCCCGTAGGTATCGTGATCGAACGGCGTGAAGTCGACAATCCTTGGATCGATTATAGTTGGCGACCTGTGGCTGTGGTGCCGGGGGTCACGGAGGTTCCGGATTGGCGCGAGCTGGATTGCGGCAAAGGTTGGACGAGGTTCCTCTGCGCGAGCTTGCCTGTAACGTTGCATTGCAAGGAAACTGAGGGCTATCAGGCGAACCTCGCCGATGGTGCGCCGGTGATATACATCGTTTTGCGCGCGAGCGAAGACGATGAGGATAGCCGGGAGATCTTTGCTGTATCCGCCACGGCTTCGCCATACGATGCCCAAGATTTCCTGGATTCAGGCGAAGATATCGTAGAGGCGGTTGCAATGCCGCCCGAAATGGCTGCTTGGCTGAGTGACTTCGTGGCCGAACACCATGTGGGTGTCGCTTTCAAAAAGAGAAAAAGGGTCGAGCACCGCGAGGAAGAGCAACGATTCGGCAAACGCCTGCACCCGATCGAGCAGCGCTTCTATGACCGAGGAAAGCTAAATTGAGCGAGAAGCCCTTCCTCAGTCGTTGGTCCCAGCGTAAGGCAGAGGGTCGGGCGGACATAGCGCGCGGGCCGGCCAAACGCCCGGGCTTGCGGGCTTTTTCGCCGATTGTGGACGATCAGCCCCCAGAACTCGATGTGCCAGAACTCGATGTGGTGGAGGCACCAACGAGGCCGCAAGATTTGCAAGATTTGAAGGAGGAGAGCGAATCCAAGCTCACTCCGGTCGCGAAAGAACAAGAAGAAAGCCGAGGCGCACCTGAGGTCGAGGAAGATGCACCCGAGAGCGACGAGCCAAACGCTGCGGAGAAGGATTTACCCGAGGTCGAATCGCTCGATTACGACTCCGATTACAGCGGGTTCATGGCGAAGGGGGTGAGCGAACGGCTTAGAAACCGGGCTTTACGTCAGCTCTGGCGTTCTAATCCAATCCTGGCAAACGTCGATGGCTTGAATGATTACGACGAGGATTTCCGCGATCTTGGCTTAGGCCTCCAGGGACTGAAAACATCTTATGATGCCATGAAGGGCTTTAAGATCGAGGAAGAAACGCCCGATGAGCTATCAACGGGTGAGGGTTCCGAGGAAACTTCCGTCGCGGATAATTCCGAGAGCCAAGGCGTAGAAGGGGAGCATTCAACGACCTCCGATTCGGAGCGGAATAGCGATGCAGCGCCGGATGACGAAGAAGCTGATACCGCCTCCCTCGAAGCCGCCGAGTCACATCCCCAAGAGCGTTTGAGTGACGTGAGTGATCAAGACCAAGACCAGGACATTCAAAGTCCTGAAAAAGGATGAAATTTTCTGGTGAGCTCGCCATAATGTGAAAAAGCCTTGGATGAAATGCTTGGACAAGAGCTGCAATTCTGGGTAGGCTTTTCACAAGCAATAATAAATCGTATCTCCGATGTTGGGGATAGGAATAATAAAAGCCGGGCCAGCAAGTTTAAGTGGTTCGATAAGGGTGGAGACGTCGGTGCATCCACAAGCATCTGATCCGGCCCCGGAAGAGGTCGGAAGACAGGTTATTTTCTCGTTCCTTGCGCGGGTACTCGCCAAGCCGGCGACGCGGGCGGAGCGGGGCTTTGTTGCGTCTTTTGCCGCGGGCGAAGCGCCTATAAACAATCTTTTCGCAGATTTTCAAGCGGCGCTTGACGCCGAAGACGATGCGGCGTTGGAGCGTGGTTACCACGATTTATTCGTCGGGGTCGGGCGCGGTGAGCTGCTGCCTTACGCATCATATTATTTAACCGGATTTTTGAACGAAAAGCCTTTAGCGGAATTGCGCATGGATTTGGGAAATCTAGGCTTTGCGCGATCCGAAGGGGTTTTCGAGCCCGAGGATCACATTTCGTCACTCTGTGATGTGATGGCTCAGCTCATTGGTGGAACGATGGCTGGAGAATTCAGCGTTTACGATCAGGAAAGATTCTTTGCCGCCCATATCAAGCCCTGGGCGGCTAAGTTTTTCGCCGATCTCGAAGCGGCGAAGTCGGCTGGTCCTTACCGTTTTATTGGGGGGATCGGCAAATTGTTCATGGAGATCGAGGAAGAAGGCTTTGGGATGGTGGCCAGGGCTTAAGGCCTGGGTTACCGTGGAAGGCAACGTCTTTTCTTCTTTTTCGTCTTTATGGCTCGCTTCCCTCCGTTTCGGGGTGGCACTCGAAATCGGGGACTGTGAAAAGCGGAGGAGGTAAATCGTGAAGGAAAAAGGCCAGGAAACGGTTAGTCGCCGTAAGTTCTTCGGTGTCGCAGGCAAGAGCGTTGCTCTTGGCGCCGGCGCCGTCGTTACGGTCGCGACCGGTGCCCAGGCTGCGGTGGAGACGCCTTCGGGCGAAGGCTACCGTGAAACCAGGCACGTCAAGACCTACTACGAAACAACGAGGTTCTAAATTTTTCAGGCGGCTTGGCCGTCTGAGGGATAGCCTCATTCGAATCAACTGATTCCACGAACTTAAAAAGAAAGGACGGGGAAATGCTTCGCAAAAAGACAAACGGGGTAGCGTTCGGCCCCCGGGCGTCCGCGAGTTTTGCCGGGACCACCGGTAAAGCCGTCGATCGGCGAACCTTCCTGAAGCGGTCCGGTTTAGTTGTTGGCGGCGCTGCCGTCGCGACAGCGGGCTCCGCAGGAGTAATGACACGCAGCGCCAAGGCGCAAGAGACCTCACAGCAATCGGAAGTGCAGACGATCAAATCCGTGTGCACGCACTGCGCGGTCGGCTGCACGGTAATGGCTGAGGTTCAAAGGGGTGTGTGGATCGGCCAGGAACCCGGTTTTGATAGTCCCTTCAACCTCGGCGCACATTGTGCCAAAGGTGCTGCGGTGCGCGAGCATGCGCACGGCGAGCGCCGCTTGAAGTATCCGACCAAGATGGTCGACGGTAAATGGACGCGCGTTTCCTGGGAACAGGCGATTGACGAAATCGGCGACAAGATGCTGGAGATTTATAATACCTCCGGTCCCGATTCGGTTTACTGGCTGGGGTCGGCGAAGTTCAGTAACGAACAAGCTTATCTCTTCCGCAAATTCTATGGCTTCTGGGGCTCCAACAACGGAGATCATCAGGCGCGTATCTGTCACTCGACCACGGTCGCGGGTGTTGCCAACACCTGGGGCTACGGCGCCATGACGAACTCCTTCAACGACATTCATAATAGTCGGGCGATACTCTTGATCGGCGGCAACCCCGCCGAGGCGCATCCCGTGTCGTTGCTTCACATTTTAAGGGCCAAGGAGCGAAACAACGCACCCTTGATTGTCTGCGACCCACGCTTCACGCGTACGGCCGCGCATTCCGACGAATACGTACGCATTCGCCCCGGCACGGATGTGGCTTTGGTTTGGGGCATCTTGTGGCATATCTTCGAAAACGGTTGGGAGGATAAGGAATTTATCCGCCAGCGTGTTTGGGGGATGGATCAGATCCGGGCCGAAGTGAAGCAGTGGACGCCGGAGGAAACCGAGCGCGTGACAGGTGTTCCCGGTTCGCAGTTGAAGCGGGTTGCGCGGACAATGGCCAATAACCGTCCGGGCACTGTCATCTGGTGCATGGGCGGCACGCAGCATACTAACGGCAACAACAATACGCGCGCATATTGCTGCTTGCAGTTGGCGCTCGGAAATATGGGCAAGGCCGGCGGCGGCACGAACATCTTCCGCGGCCACGACAACGTCCAAGGCGCAACCGATATGTGCGTTCTTTCCCACAGCTTGCCGGGTTACTACGGCCTTAAGACTGGGTCGTGGAAGCACTGGGCACGTGTTTGGGATGTTGATTACGATTATCTCTTGGGGCGTTTCGCTTCCAAGGAATTGATGGAAGCAAAGGGTATTCCAGTCTCGCGTTGGATCGATGGTGTCTTGGAAAATAAGGACAACATCGAACAACCCGAAAATCTCAAGGCCATGGTTTTCTGGGGGCACGCGCCAAACTCGCAAACCCGTCTACCAGAAATGAAAACGGCCATGGAGAAACTGGATCTCTTGGTTGTGATCGATCCTTATCCGACCTTGTCGGCTGTTCTGCATGACCGGAAAGATGGGGTTTATCTCTTGCCGGCGGCAACGCAGTTCGAGACATATGGCTCAGTAACGGCTTCGAATCGTTCGCTCCAATGGCGTGATAAGGTTATTGATCCGGTTTGGGAATCGCTTCCCGATCACACCATCATGTACAAGATGGCCAAAAAGCTCGGCATCGCCGACGAGATGTTCAAAAACATCCAAGTCAATGATGACGAACCGCTTGTTGAAGACATCACTAGAGAATTCAACAACGGCATGTGGACCATCGGCTATACCGGTCAGTCGCCCGAGCGTTTGCGCAAGCACATGGCCAATCAGCACACCTTCGATAGGACGACATTGCTTGCCAATGGCGGTCCTTGCGATGGTGAATACTACGGACTGCCTTGGCCTTGCTGGGGAACGGCCGAGATGGGGCATACCGGAACGCCGATCCTCTATGATCCCTCCAAACCGGTATCAGAAGGTGGCTTGACCTTCCGGGCACGTTTTGGTGTGGAACGCGAAGGTCAAAATCTCTTGGCAGAGGGGTCCTTCTCAAAAGGCTCCGAGCTGAAGGATGGCTATCCAGAGTTCACAATGGCGATGTTGAAGAAGCTTGGTTGGGACGGTGACCTAACCGATGCGGAACGCACAGCCATTGAAAATGTGGCTGGTGACAAGACCAACTGGAAGACAGATCTCTCTGGCGGCATCCAACGCGTTGCTATCAAGCATGAATGTGCACCGTTTGGTAATGCGAAGGCCCGCTGCGTGGTCTGGAACTTCCCGGATCCTGTTCCGATCCACCGTGAACCGCTATACACGCCGCGGCGTGATTTGGTGGCTGACTATCCGACCTATGCGGATTCGATGAAGTATCGTTTGCCAACGCTCTATGAATCGATCCAGAAGGTCGATTACACGGCGGACTTCCCGACAATTCTTACCTCGGGACGTTTGGTTGAGTACGAAGGCGGCGGTGACGAGTCACGGTCCAATCCTTGGTTGGCGGAACTTCAGCAGGATATGTTCGCTGAAATTAATACGCGTGATGCCAACAATCTAGGTATCCGGGACGGCGATATGGTCTGGATCCATAGCCCCGCACCGAGTAATCCGAAGGTCAAGGTGAAAGCCTTGATTACCGAACGGGTTGCTGCAGGGGTCGCCTTTATGCCATTCCACTTCGGTGGGGTTTATCAAGGCAAGGATCTAAGGTCGAAGTATCCAGACGGTGCGGACCCCTATGTGCTCGGCGAGTCGTCGAATACAGCCGGGACTTACGGTTATGATTCGGTGACTCAGATGCAGGAGA
>CAXMNO010000352.1:0-5132 GCA_964194655.1 uncultured Acidimicrobiia bacterium | reverse complement strand
GCGGAAAAGGCTGGTAGCTCAACACCTGGCGGTAGCGGTTTTGATGGCGGCGCTTACGCGGATGATCCTCCGACCAGTCGCCATGCTCGCAGAACTCATAGCTAATTCTTGGTTCATCGAGATAATGGCCAAATGCCCGTGCTGCCTCAACCTCCGCCGCCATGGCCTCGACCGCACTTTCACGGACAAAACCCGGCAAGGTGCAAATTGAGCTATCGCCCAGCGCCTGTCGGCAGCGCGCAATAAGATCCGCGCCTGCGGACCCTTCCATCAGAAAATCTGAATTAAAATACACACCGAACAGGCCCGCAAATCCGGTCCTAAAAGATGCGCTGTTGCCTTTTGCATCGCCTTTGGCTCTCCTATACTGCAATCCATAATCCGGTTATGCAGAATAGCCCAACTTAAAAAAAATAAGATGAGGGAGAAGTGAGATGGCCGAAGGTGTGGTCAAGATCGAAAACAACAAAAAGATCTGGGACAAATCCCGCCTACCTAGCAGGCATGTTTCCGTTGGACCGCCAAGCGCCCCTCACCGGGCTTTTTACTACGCGATGGGCATGACGGATGAGGAAATCCGCCAACCCTTCGTTGGGGTCGCGACCTGCTGGAACGAGGCGGCACCCTGCAATATTTCACTTTCCAGGCAAGCCCAGGCCGTGAAGAAAGGGGTGAAGGCAGCCCAGGGAACACCGCGCGAATTCACCACCATCACCGTAACCGATGGTATCGCGATGGGGCATGCGGGGATGTATGCCTCCCTCCCCAGCCGCGACGTGATCGCCGATTCCGTCGAATTGACCGTTCGCGGCCATTGCTATGATGCCATCGTCGGGGTTGCTGGCTGTGACAAATCGCTTCCCGGCATGATGATGGCGATGGTGCGCATGGATGTGCCCTCGGTCTTCATCTATGGCGGCACGATCTTACCTGGGCGACTGAAAGGCCGGGACCTGACGGTTCAGGATGTCTTCGAGGCTGTTGGCCAGCATTCCAGCGGCAAGATCGATGACGACGAGCTGCGTGAGATCGAGTGTGCGGCTTGCCCTTCTGCTGGATCGTGCGGTGGACAGTTCACGGCCAACACCATGGCCTGCGTGTCTGAGGCCATCGGGCTCGCCCTGCCAGGTTCAGCGGGCGCGCCCGCACCCTATGAAAGCCGGGATGCCTTTTGCGAGGCATCTGGCATAGCGGTCATGAACCTGATTGAAAAGGGTATCACACCAAGGCAGATCGTAACGCGCGAAGCCTTGGAAAATGCAGCACGCGTCGTCGCAGCGTCCGGCGGATCGACGAATGCGGGCTTGCACCTGCCAGCCATTGCCAATGAAGCAGGAATAGCCTTCGATTTAAACGACGTCACAAGAATTTTCCGCGAAACGCCTTATATCGCGGATTTGAAGCCTGGCGGGCGCTATATCGCAAAAGATCTCTACGAAGTGGGCGGTGTTGAAATCATCTTGAAGGCCCTCTTGGAAGGCGGGCTTCTGCACGGCGACTGTCTAACAGTCACAGGTAAAACGATTGCCGAAAATCTGGAAAGTGTCACCTTCCCAAAAGATCAGGACGTCGTCCGACCGGTTTCCGATCCCCTTTCGAGTTGGGGCGGCGTTGTTGGTTTACGCGGAAATCTGGCACCAGATGGGGCCATCGTGAAAGTGGCGGGCATGAAGAACCTTTACTTCCAAGGGCCCGCGCGCTGCTTTGAATGTGAGGAGGAGGCCTATCAAGCCGTTGCGGAGGGTAACTATAAGGAAGGCGAAATCCTCGTCATCCGCTACGAAGGCCCCAAGGGCGGCCCTGGTATGCGCGAAATGCTCTCAACGACGGCTGCGATCTACGGACAAGGTATGGGCGATCAGGTTGCCCTCATCACCGATGGGCGTTTTTCCGGTGCAACACGCGGCTTTTGCATTGGCCATGTCGGCCCCGAGGCTGCTGTTGGTGGGCCGATAGCTCTGCTGCAAGACGGCGACATCATCACCATCGATGCGGCCGAGGGCACGCTTGAGGTCGCACTCTCAATCCAAGAGCTGGAGGACCGCAGGGCAGCTTGGAAAGCCCCTAGCAGTCAAGCGGGTTCGGGTGCCCTTTGGCGCTATTCCGCAACCGTAGGTCCCGCCGTTGGGGGTGCGGTGACCCATCCAGGAGCGTCTGGAGAAACGAGCAAATATAGCGAAGTCTGAGGCCTGCTCTTTACCTAAGCGAGGCAATAATTTCGCGGAAAGCGCCTTCCGGAAAGGCCTTTAGCGTTCGCGTTCGGATATTGCCGAGCTGGGCGACCTGCAGGTTGAAACGAGCGGCAATCGCGTCGTCGGGGGCCTCATAGACCCCGACGACGTCATATTCGCCCATTGTCATATAAAATGACTTGAAAGTGCCGCCCATTTCCTCGAGCGCGGCCTTAGCACCGTCCAACCGACGAGGAGATTCCTCGATATTACGCACACCTTGATCGGTCCAGTTGGCCAGCATGATGTATGTAGTCATCGTTTCGCCCTTCCTTCACCGTCTTCGATGTCCGCCGCAGTCCCTTAGAAGGACTGCGGCCAAAGACCGATTATAGCAAAGTTTAGGAAGAACGATGACCTTGGCGTTAGCTCCTAAAGGGCATTAAGCGCGTTTGCTAGGCTAGCGACACTGCGGTCCACGTTATGGAGCTTATCCAAGCCAAAGAGGCCAAGGCGGAAGGTCCTGAAATCCTCCGGCTCATCACAACGTAGCGGAACGCCGGCTGCGATCTGGATGCCTTGGGCTGCGAACTTTTTACCGTTTTGGATTTCACCATCGTCCGTGTAGCAAACGACGACGCCAGGTGCTTCAAAGCCCTCGGCAGCCACGCTTGGAAAGCCCTTCTCTTTTAAAAGCGCACGCACCCGGTCACCAAGCTCTTGCTGTTCGCCGCGCACTTTTTCAAAGCCGTAGGCTTCTGTTTCAAGCATGACGTCACGGAAGACGGCCAGCGCGTCGGTCGGCATGGTGGCATGGTAAGCATGGCCGCCCTTTTCGTAGGCTTCCATGATCTCCAACCACTTTTTCAGATCACAAGCAAAGCTTGAGCTGCTTGTCTGAGCAATTCTCTCGCGCGCTGCGGCACTAAACATGACCAGGCCGCCGCAAGGTGATGCGCTCCAACCCTTTTGCGGTGCGCTGATCAGCACATCGATACCGATATCTTTCATATCGACCCAAATTGTGCCCGAGGCGATGCAATCCAGAACGAAAAGCCCGCCGACAGAGTGAACGGCATCGGCAATTGCGCGCATGTAATCATCGGGCAAAATCATGCCGGAGGAGGTTTCGACATGGGGCGCGAAGACGAAATCGGGCTTTTCCACTTTAATTGTGGCAACCGCCTCTTCGATCGGCACCGGCGCGAAGGGGGCTTGGCTCCCTTCGCCTACTTGACGAGCCATCAAGACAATGGATTCGGATGGAATGTTCCCAGCTTCGAAAATCTGGGTCCAACGGAAGCTGAACCAACCATTGCGGATGACGAGGCATTTCTTGTCGCTCGCGAATTGACGCGCGACGGCCTCCATCGCGTAAGTACCGCCACCCGGCACAATTGCGGTGGCATCAGCGTTATAGACCTTTTTTAGGGTCGAGGAGATGTCCGTCATCACACCTTGGAAGAGGCTGGACATGTGGTTCAAGGACCGGTCAGTGAAAACGACCGAGTATTCAAGAAGCCCATCGGGATCGATATCTGCGAGCAATCCGCTCATGTTCCGCTCCACCGTTGTGAGTTGGGATACGATATTTCGGTCGTCTTAGTAGAAGATATCGCGGCGGACAAGCGGGAAATCGCTGTGGCTCTAGTCAAAGCTTTGATCTGGAAGATTGGCAGACCCACGTTTCAAAACAATATTGAAGGAAATCGAGATCCGTGGGTCGTTCGACAAATTTGGATGCACCAGGTGGTGCAGAAAAGATGGCCAAAGGAGGATCGTCCCGGCATCCGGCTGCACCAAGTGCTCGGCCTCGATCTGCGGGTCCCCTTCAATTGCCGTCATATTTGCTTGTGGTCTTGGATCATAGAACGAAATCGCACCAGGCGTTCGGTCGCCGCGCCCCGGCAATTCCGAGCGTGTTGGCTGTGTGGGCACAGCGACATAGTAAGTACCACTGAGGTAGGCGTGTGGGTGGTTGTGCAGGTCGTGATAATCGCCAAAGCGATTGACGTTGGCCCAGCCCTGGATACTCCACTGCAATTCATCGCGTGGTTGATCGCGCGCGAGATAGTCGATGACGGTCTTATTGATGCAGTCCCGCAGCCAGGAGATTGCCGGGTGGTCATCTTCAAAGAAATTTCTGCTGCGATAATCGGTCGTTAGATCTTGATGGCGCGCATCGGCTTCAAGAATGAGCCCGCCAATTACCTGGTTCGCCACCTCGTGACCGGGCAAGCGCCGCTGGAGAAAGCGGGTTGGCCAAAGGGACAAAAATCCATCGCCGTCGCCTTCATGCATGACGGTGAAAACCTCTCTTCTTCGATCATAGCAACCGGGGCACAGCCGCTGGGAAAAAGGGTTAGCAGGTCATGGGCCGCTTGTCAGCTTAGTCCCAGCTATAAGCCGCATCGGGTTCTCCCCCGCCGGCTTTGCAATGAGCAATAGCCCAGCCATAGTAGGCCTCAACTGGCTCTCTGGTTTGATCATTATCGGAAAAAAGTGCAATCGCTTGGACATGCTCCTCAGGTGGGCGCCCAAAAGCACGCTCAAAATCATCGCGAATATTACGTCTTTCCAAAGTCCAGCCTGGCCTATCGGACAAGCCCTGCTCTACGACAATGCTCTTTACGATGCCCGGCATATAGGGGCTGTCGATAACCTCCCCAATCTCAGCTTGTTCGCCCTCGATCAAGTGAGAGCTCCAGACATACCGCAGTGTTGGCACGGGATTTGGCGCCAAGCTGAAGCCTGGATCGCCGAAAAGCAGAAATAAAGATGCCCCTACATCCTCCCTCTCGCGATCATGAAGATTGACGCCGGATTGCAGCATGGTCACGGACCAGGCCCATTCGACTTCAGGGCATAACTCAGAATCCAAATTCACATCACGGATCAGGCCAGAAGCCGAATGGCGGCCTTCAGCCCGAATTGCAATTTCGCCGTTGAAGACAACAAGAC
>CAXMNO010000351.1:0-21004 GCA_964194655.1 uncultured Acidimicrobiia bacterium | reverse complement strand
GCACCTAAGAGCTCTTCAAGATGAAGTGGCGCGACGTTTTCATCGGTCACTACGAAGACCGACTTGCGCTTAAGGAGCGGCGCGATATAGCGACCTGCTTCAGGGAGCAGATTTTCGCCAACGAGGATGTCGTATTTGCGCGCGCCAAGGTCGACCGATAAGCATTCCGGGGCCGCTGGGTGCGTTTTTGTCACGTTAGTTTTTAATCCTCGCACTCGAGCATCTTCACTGCTTGGCATTTTATTTGTCTGGCATCCTCGTTGTTAGGCGCTGGGGCTCATTTTTAAAGAATGTCTCAAGTGCTTCGAAGGTCCGCTCAAGCGTCACCTCCGGCGGGCCATCGACTGAATCGACCGCGACATCGGCCTTATCGTAAACGGGGTGGCGCTCCTCGATCAGCCGTTGCAGAATTTCCTCCGGGTTGCCGCGCTTTAGCAAAGGTCGATTATCGCGTCGCGAGGTCCGCTTGAGCAAGAGTGGCAGGTCCGCGCGCAGCCATACGGCCACCCCTTTTTTACGAATTGCCTCGCGGGTAAGTTCATCCAGATAGGCACCGCCGCCTGTCGCGACGACTTGCGGTTTTTCGCATAAGAGTCTTTCGATAACCCGGCGCTCGCCGTCGCGGAAGTAGGCCTCTCCATGCTCGGCGAATATCTCCTCAACCGAACATCCAGCCGCCGCCTCAATCTCGGCATCTGCGTCGACAAAGGGAAGCGAAAGGCGCTGTGCCAAGCGCCGGCCAATGCAGCTTTTCCCAGCACCCATAAGACCGACCAAAACAACGTTGCAGTCGAGGTTGTTCGGAAAATTTAGGGTTTGGACCTTATTCTTGTTTTTTCTGCTTCGCTGTTTAATTTTCGGGCCCTCTGATCCCATTTTGCCTTCCGCCTTCATTGCATGCTCTTTAGCTGAACGCTAAACTGCCGCGAATTCGCCACAGTCTCATGCTGATAAGAGAAAAGCCAGCATCTCGCGCGTGCGTCAACACCGCCGATGAGCGCCCGGTGTATTGAAGGCATAAAAGGTTGAAGGTGCAATAGGTAGGGATAACCTCTCGAAATGAAGAAAATTGCTATCTTATTTATAGCCTTGTTGGCGATTCTCCTCTCTGGAGGATTAACAATCCTGACTTGGGATATGGAACCGCCAAGTCACCAGGTCGAGAAGACCTTGCCCAACAGTAAATTCCCCAAGTAACCGTTTAAAGGGGG
This sequence comes from uncultured Acidimicrobiia bacterium, assembly GCA_964194655.1. Classification (GTDB taxonomy): domain Bacteria; phylum Pseudomonadota; class Alphaproteobacteria; order Kiloniellales; family Kiloniellaceae; genus JAJFGK01. The sequence continues at coordinate 19,793 of CAXMNO010000351.1, read as the reverse complement.
GCAAAAGAAGTGCCCCACAGGTACTCATGATCTTTGCTTTCAAAAGAGTTGCTTTGCGCTTTGCTGCGGCCCTCTTTATCGCGACTGGGATAACTCTGCCGCTAAGCGCGCAGAATCAGCCGCTTTCGCTTTTTCCAAGCCAAGCACCTGAGGAAGAGGCGGTTGGAACAGGCGTGACGGCAGCGCCCCTTGCGCCAAGCCAGGATGAGCCGGCTGCAGGTTTCAGCGGCGTTGAAGTCGATAGACTTTCTGAGCTAGCCGTGAACGATGTGGGTATCCTTGGGCCAACGGACGGCGGCTTTGCGCCGGACGTCTGGCAGGGCAGTCAAAAGGACCTCATCGTCCATTTGATGGCCCGGGTCGAGGGCGCGCTCGCCTCGTCAACCTGGCGGGACATGGTGGAGCGATTACTCCTTTCAACGGCAACAGCGCCCAATTTGGTGGAACCCGGCGCTAACGGAACAAGTTCAACACGGGGTGCTTCAGATTTTTTGGCTTTGAGAGTGGCGGCCCTTATGGAGATCGGCAGTCCTGGGCGCGTGTTGGAGCTATTGGATCATGTGCCACGAAGCGCACAGACCGAAGGCGTCGTGCGGGCCAAGATTGAGGCTCTTCTCGTCAATCAGGCATATGTTGATGCCTGCCGGGTAATTCGACAGGAGTTTCTAGCCTTTCATGCGAATCCGTTTTGGGCCCGTGCGCTGATCTTTTGCCAAATTCGCGATGGTGAAGTCGACCAGGCGCTTTTGGGCTTGGATCTCCTGCGTGAGGGCGGTGACGGCGATCCATTTTTTGCGATGCTGGCCTTTTACCTAGCCGGCGGTGCGGCGGGGGAGGAAGAAATTGCGGGGATCGATGCGCTGCATCTTGCTATCGTACGTTTGACCGGCTTTCCGGTTTCAGACGCTTTTGTCGCTGAGGCACCGGCTTATCTGTGGCGAGCACTCGTATTCTCAGCCGAAATGAAGCTTGAGGATCGGCTCTGGCTAGGTGAGCGTGCGGCGGCGGCTGGGTTGATCCTCCCAGAAGACTTAACTCGGCTTTATAGCGAAGTTCCTTTCTCTTTAGAAAGTTCGAGTGCGATCCTCTCCATCGAGCCAGAAAATGTGGGTGTGCGGGAACGGGCGCTTATGGTCCAAGCAGCGCATAAAGAGACATTGGATATCGCGCGCGCCGAAATATTGGCGCGTCTGCTCCACAGTGCCCAGGGTGCTGGACGGTACCGGGCTGTTTTAGGCACAGTCCTAGGGCTGCTGGAACAGTTGGCGCCGCGCAGCGATCTTGCCTGGTTCGCGCCTATCGCAGCCCAAGCTTTCGCCGTTGAAAATCAGTTTGAGCGTGCCCAAAGTTGGTTGGCGTTACGCGACCGCGTTCAGGTTAGTAACCCTGATCAAAGGGCAGCCGGGTCGTTTGCGTCAATAATGCAGTTGAACGGCCTTCCCAATAGCGCTGATGCCCCCAATTTGGACTCCCCTAATTTGTCAGCCCGCGCGCGTGCGGCTATCAGCGCGCTTGGCGATGGCGGTGACAGCCTTTGGGCCGATATCGCAACTGGGCGGGCTGAGCACGATCTGGAAAGTGTTGATGCGTCCTGGGTTTTGGCTTTGCGAGGGGCGGCGAGTTCCAAGCGACTTGGTGAGACCATTCTTATGGCCGCAGCTCTTATGAATGGGCGCGATTTGAGGGAGCTGGGCGCATTGGAAATCGATGCATTGATCTCCAGCCTTGTCGCGTTTGAATATGGGCATGAGGCCCGGCTATTTGCCACAGACCTATTGTTGAACGCGCCGCTATCCGCAGGCGCAGGCTAGAGCACTTTCAGCAAAAGTGTGTGCGGTTTAGCGCCCGGAAAGTGCGTAATTATAAGAGCTTAGAGCGATTTTCATGATCGAGGGATCATTAAAAGTCCTCTAGACCGTTTCTTTGATTAAGGTTGCCAAAGAAAAAGGAACTTGATGGCTCGCTCAAACGATCATAGCTTGGAAATCTTCCTCGAGATGTTGCTCGTCGAACGTGGGGCGAGCGACAATACTATTGAAGCCTATCGCCGTGACCTCGAAGATTTGGCGGCTTTCCTATCGGCCAAAGGGCAAGCGGTGGAAAGCGCCGGTTCCGATGACCTGCGCGCGTATTTGGAGTCGCTTTCCAAGCGTGCCATGGCACCCGGGACCGTTGCGCGCAGGCTCTCGACTTTACGGCAATACTTTCGCTTTTTGTTGAGCGATGGCCGGCGCGGCGATGACCCGACGCAGGTGCTCGATAGTCCGCGAAAAGGACGCTCCTTGCCGAAGGTGCTGAGTGAGGATGAAGTCGATCGCCTGCTTCGCGAAGCCACGGCTATGCCCGGAGCCGAGGGTGCGCGCCTTCTCGCCCTTTTAGAGCTTCTCTATGCAACAGGGCTTCGCGTTTCAGAATTGGTTGCCTTGCCGCTTTCCACGGTTCTGCGCGACCCTCAATTTCTTATCGTGCGGGGAAAAGGGGCAAAAGAACGCCTTGTGCCGCTTGGCGACAAGGCACGTGAAGCTGTTGAGCGTTATCTCGCCGTAAGAGCGAACCTTCACGGCGCTGCTTCTGCTTTTGAGCGCGAGCTGTGGCTTTTCCCCTCGCGTGGGAAATCGGGGCATTTGACCCGTCACCGGGTCGGACAGCTTTTGAAGGAATTGGCGACGGCCACCGGGATAGATCCCGCCAAGGTCTCCCCCCACGTTTTACGCCATGCCTTTGCCAGTCATTTGCTGGCAAACGGTGCTGATTTGCGCGCCGTCCAACAGATGCTAGGGCATTCGGACATATCCACGACCCAGATTTATACCCACGTTCTGGACCAACGCCTTAAGAGCCTTGTAGAAACACATCACCCATTAGCGAAACTCAGTATAAATTAGATTTTCCAAGAGCATAAGTCGCATATACGTTATTGCGGTGCCGAATTACCGTTTTTCTTAGTTCGGCAGTCGTATATTTTCTGCCATTAGCTTTGTTGTGCACCGCATCAATTTGGGGAGGGGAAAGATAAATGAGCTTCACAATCGTCGACCAGGCGCCCGCTCGCTTGAACCGCAGTGAATTGGCGGTTCCTGGCAGTAGTCCTAAACTTTTCACTAAGGCTGCCGAATCTGCAGCCGATGTTGTCTTCCTTGATCTTGAAGATGCGGTGGCGCCTGATGATAAAGTGCAGGCGCGAAAGAACATCATCAAGGCTCTCAATGAGGTTGATTGGGGCGATAAGACATTATCGGTCCGGATCAATGGTTTAGATACGCACTATATGTACCGCGATGTGATCGATTTGATTGAGCAGGGCGGTGAGCGTTTGGATTTGATCATGATCCCGAAGGTCGGCACGGCATGTGACGTCTACGGCGTCGACATGCTGGTGACCCAGGTCGAGGATGCGATCGGACGCAAGAAGCGCATTGGCTTTGAGATGATTATTGAAACCGCGCTTGGTATGGCAAATGTCGATGCAATCGCTGCGGCTTCCAAGCGAAACGAGAGCCTCCACTTCGGTGTTGCGGACTATGCCGCCTCGACGAAAGCGCGCACGACGACGATAGGCGGGCCAAATGCAATGTACGGCGTTTTGACCGATCAGGAGGGGGATGAGGCGCGGGAATATCACTGGGGCGATATGTGGCATTACGCCGTCGCGCGCATGGTCGTAGCTGCGCGGGCGAACGGCCTTCGCCCTATCGACGGGCCCTTTGGTGATTTCTCGGACCCCGACGGTTTCCGCTCTCAGGCAAACCGTGCGGCGGTCCTGGGCTGTGAGGGTAAGTGGGCAATCCATCCCAGTCAGATCGGGCTTGCGAACGAGGTCAATTCACCCTCCAAGGCCGAAGTCGACAAGGCCAAGCGTATCTTGCAAGCGATGAAACAGGCGCAAAAGGAAGGTAAGGGCGCGGTATCCCTCGATGGACGTCTTATCGATATCGCCTCCATCAAACAGGCCGAGGTGTTGGTCAAAAAAGCGCGCCAGGTTGCCAAGGCAGCTAAGGGCTAGAACGAAAGCCAAGAACTAGATTTAAAGAAGGACGTTGCAATTTGCGCCGCAAGCTGCATTTTCCGCTCGGCGGCGCTTTTCTTTTCATCAGATGCGGGGAATAGTGCCGCGGCTTCGAATCGAAGCAGGATGCACGCTAGCAATAGCGGACAGCAAAAGTGAGGTTGTGGTAGAGAGAAGCGATGCAAAATTACCTGGATTTCGAGAAACCGATCGCTGAACTTGAGAGCAAAATTGAGGAACTGCGGCATTTGACCGACAATGGCGATATCAACATCGCCGATGAGGTCTCAAAGCTTCAAGCGAAGGCTGGCAAGCTTCTAAAGCAGACCTATGCCAAACTAACGCCTTGGCAGAAGACTCAAGTCGCCCGCCACCCCGAACGCCCACACTTTTCCGATTACTTAAAGCGCCTCACGGCCGAATTCGTGCCGCTCGCAGGCGACCGTTCTTTTGCTGAAGATCATGCAATCGTGGGTGGGCTTGGCCGTTTTCGTGGCATCTCGGTGATGATCATCGGGCAAGAGAAGGGGGCCGATACAGAAAGCCGGATCAAGCATAACTTCGGCATGGCCCGGCCAGAGGGTTACCGCAAGGCGCGCCGGCTTATGGAGCTTGCCAATCAGTATAAAATTCCCGTTTTGACCTTGGTCGATACAGCAGGTGCCTATCCTGGCGTCGGCGCTGAAGAACGAGGCCAGGCCGAAGCAATCGCGCGTTCAATCGAAACCTGTCTGAAAATCGAGGTGCCTCTGGTTTCCGCAATTATCGGCGAGGGGGGATCGGGCGGTGCTATCGCACTCGCGGCAGCGGATAGGGTCTATATGCTGGAACACTCGATCTACAGCGTAATTTCTCCCGAGGGCTGTGCCTCCATTCTTTGGCGCTCAGGCGAGCAGGCGAAAGAAGCAGCCGAGGCGCTGCGCTTGACGGCGCAAGATCTCTTGAAGCTCGAAGTGGTTGACGAAGTCATTGAAGAGCCGATGGGCGGCGCTCACCGTGCCAAGACGAAGGCTATAGATGCGCTTGGCGATAGAATCGAAGCTGGCCTGAAGGAGCTGATGACGCATGACGGGCCGGCGCTGAGGATCAAGCGGCGGGAGAAATTCCTTGAGATGGGGCAAAAGGGGCTTTCTTGAGTAAAACTCAAGCATTGATTAATGACAATTCGTTTGCGCTAAAGTAAGGCGCTTTGCATACTTAATGGCAAGGGCAGGGGTGATCCGCCATATAATTGAATTTAAATAGATATTTCGACCAAGGAGCTTGTCGATGGTCCGACTGTCCCAGGCGCAGATTGCGCTGCAGGAAAAGTCCCGGGAATTAGCCCAGCAGGTCATTGCCCCACGGGCGGCCGGGGTTGACCAAAGCGAGAGTTATCCTTGGGATAATGTGGCGGCATTACGCGACGCGGGCCTTGTTGGCCTGATGATTCCGGGACATCTCGGTGGTCCTGGCTTAGGTTATCTTGAAGCGGTGCTGGTTATCGAGGAGATGGCCAAGGTCTGTGGTGTAACCGGGCGGATCGCGGTTGAGATGAATATGGGTGCCATCGGCGCCATAGTGGCTTACGGCACTGAGGAACAGCAAAAGATCGCCGCCGAACTCGTTCTAAGCGGTGACAAACCAGCGATATGTATCACTGAACCGGAAGCGGGCAGTGCCGCAAGCGAGATGACAACCCGTGCTGACCGGGTTGGCGACGACTACATCATAAACGGAAAGAAGCACTGGATTACCGGCGGCGGGGTGTCGCGCTTACACCTCATTTTTGCACGGGTCTTTGAAGATGGGGCTGAGCAGGGTATCGCTGGCTTTATTGTTGTCCGTGACCCCGACAGTGGCGCACCTGATGGCCTTGTAATCGGTCGGCGTGAGCCCACCATGGGGCTTAGAGGTATTCCCGAAACTGAAGTGATCTTCGAGGATTTGAAAGTCCCGCAACAGATGATGCTGCGTCCACCACAAGGTTTGCGGCGCGGTTTCGGTGCTCTGATGAATGCCTATAACGGACAGCGTGTGGGGGCTGCAACTGTTGCGCTCGGTATATCGGCAGGGGCTTATGAAAAGGCGCGCGGTTACCTCCTCGAGCGTGAACAGTTCGGGCGTCCAATCTTTGAATTTCAAGGTTTACAGTGGATGTTGGCAGATATGGCAACGGGCCTGGAAGCAGCGCGCGCCCTTATCTACAAGGCGGCAGACTGTGAAGAGTTTCCAGATATTACGGAGGCGGCACAGGCTAAGGTTTTTGCCTCTGAAACCGCGATCAAAGTCACCAACGATGCCTTGCAAATTTTTGGCGCTGCAGGCTATTCACGCAACAATCCGCTCGAACGCATGGTTCGTGATGCGCGCATGTTCACGATCGGTGGTGGAACGGCCCAGATTTTGAGGACGGTGATTGCCTCCAAACTCCTTGGGCGAAAACTACCACAATCCAGGGATGGCTATTTGAACCTTCCGCATGGTGTTGATACGGCTGGAGAAGACAAATGACAACAACGGCCGATCTCCTCGCCCAGGCACTCTATAAGATAGGCTGCCGCCAGGCCTTTGGCATGCCAGGTGGCGAAGTTTTGCGTCTTCTAAAGGCATTAGAGGAAGCTGGAATCACCTTCCACCTTGCTAAGCATGAGACGGCGGCTGGGTTTATGGCGGAAGGTGTTCACCACGTCACAGGCGCGCCGGGTATTTTGCTTGCTACCTTGGGGCCAGGCTTAACCAACGCTATTAATGCGGTCGCAAATGCCTGGCAGGACAGGGTGCCATTGATCGTTTTAACGGGCTGTGTGGACCCGGTTGACCAGGCAACCTATACCCATCAAGTCTTCGATCATGTCCGGCTCATGGAGAATGTGACGAAAGGCAGCTTCACATTGATTGATGGGGCGGTCGAAGTCATCGTGGAAAAGGCCCTCCGACTTGCAACAGAAGGTCGCCCCGGTCCTGTCCACATCGATGTTCCCATTTCCCTGGCTGGGAAGGAGCAAGACCCAGGCCCGAAATTCCGCCCGCCGCAGATCGCTGAGACAGCGCCGAGCGGTGAGGTCCTCGATAAGGCCCGCCGCGCTTTAATGGCCGCCCAAAGGCCGATCATCATGGCTGGCATGGAGGTCTTACATCAAGGTGCCGAAGAAGCACTGTCCGATTTTGCGCACGCGCAGGGGATACCCGTCGTCACAACCTATAAAGCCAAGGGCGTGATCGACGAACGAGACCCTTTGGCGTTGGGAGGCGGTGGTCTTTCTCCGCGCGCCGATGAGCTATTGCTACCACTTTTCGAGAGCTCTGACTGTCTGCTACTGGTCGGCTATGACCCAATCGAGATGCGCCATGGCTGGAAGCACGTCTGGGACCCTGACAAGCAGTCGGTCATCGAACTGACGACGGCAGCGCACTATCACGGTGTTCATCAGGCAACTCTCTCTATTGAAGGCTCTATCTCCCTAGCTTTGAGTGCGTTGGGAGAGGATATGCCCTTGCGCGATCATTGGCCGGATGGCGAGATTGCAATGGCAAAGGAACAGTTAGCAGCCGCCTTTCCAAAAGACGAAGATTGGGGTCCGGCTGCCATTGTCGATGAGGTACGAGGAGCGTTCCCTGAAGATGGAATTGCCACAGTCGATTCTGGGGCCCACCGTATTCTCTTATCTCAACTGTGGCCTTGTTATTTCTCGCGTTCTCTTCTGCAGTCGACAGGCCTTTGTACAATGGGCTGTGCCTTACCGTTTGCCATAGGTGCGAAACTGGCTGCGACCGACCGGCCCGTTGTCGCCTTCACAGGCGATGCGGGGTTAGAGATGGTCTTAGGCGAACTCGCCACACTAAGAGATTTAGGCCTACCCGTGGTGATCGTCGTCTTCGTCGATGCTTCGCTTTCCTTGATCGAGTTAAAGCAGAGGCGCGAAGGCGATGCCAATTCGGGCGTCGATTTCGGACACACGGATTTCCCAGCCTTGGCGCAAGCGATGGGCGGCCATGGTATTGGCGTATCGGACCGAGCAAGCCTGCGGGCTGCTTTGGAAGACGCCTTCACTAAGGCGCATTTCACCTTGATCGCCGCTGAAATTCCGAAGCGAAGCTACGACGGGAGATTCTAATCCCTGGGCGCTTTTAACCTTAAAAAGCAGTCAAACGGGCTTACCGTGGCATTGTTTGAACTTCTTGCCCGATCCGCAAGGGCAAGCGGCGTTTCGTGGAACTTTACCCCAACTTGACGGGTCGTCGGGGTCGATTTCGGCCGCAGCCTTCCTGCTGATGAGCGGTTGCGTACGCCCTTCGCCTTCGCTTGATGCGGCACCGTCCGCGCCTGCCATCGCCGGATCTTCGCGGCCTTCGCGAACGTCTTCCGTCTTCTTGGTCATGGCGGCAACAATCTGCTCTTCACTCGGCAATTCGACGCGCGCAAGATGCATCGTGACCTCGTCGCGCATTTGCGAGAGCATTTCCTCGAACAATTCGAAGGCCTCACGCTTATATTCGTTCAAAGGGTCTCGTTGGCCGTAAGCTCTAAGTTGAATTCCCTGGCGAAGATGGTCGAGTGAAAGCAAATGGTCCTTCCATTGCCTGTCCAGGATGATCAGCAAAATGTGCTTCTCGAGCGCACGCATCTGCTGCGGACCGATATTGACATTCTTGGCCGCCATGCGCCTGGCAACAGCATCGGCGATACGTTCGCGAATTTCCTGATCGGCGATACCTTCTTCCTTCGCCCAATCCGCAATCGGCAGGTCGAGATTGAAAAGGCGCAGCACCTCTTCGTGAAGCGAGGAAATCTCCCACTGCTCGGCATAGGCATTGGCCGGCACGGTGCGGTCAATCAGCTCGTCGACGACTTCAAGGCGCATGGCCTCAACGGTGTCGTGAACGCTCTCAGAGCGCATCAAATCTTTGCGCTGCTCGAAGATGACTTTGCGCTGGTCGTTCATCACATCATCGTACTTCAAGAGATGCTTGCGCGCCTCGAAGTGACGTTCCTCGACCCTTTTTTGCGCTTTTTCGAGAGCCCGGTTAACCCAGGGGTGGACGATCGCCTCGCCCTCCTGGAGGCCCAGTTTGCGTAACATTCCGTCCATACGGTCAGAGCCAAAAATTCGCATCAAGTCGTCTTCGAGCGACAAGAAGAACTTGGAGGCACCCGGATCCCCCTGGCGGCCGGAACGCCCGCGTAGCTGATTATCGATTCGCCTGCTTTCGTGGCGTTCCGAGCCAATCACATAAAGGCCACCGGCATCCAATGCGACTTTCTTTCTCTCTTCGATTTCCGCTTCGATCTGGGTGATCTTCTTTGCCTTCTTAGTTTCATCCTCTATAGGATCGGCTTCCCGAAAGATGCGCATATCCAAGTTGCCACCGAGCTGAATGTCGGTGCCGCGGCCAGCCATATTGGTTGCGATCGTCACAGCACTCGGCATACCTGCGTCCGCGATGATGAAGGCTTCTTGCTCATGAAAGCGGGCATTCAGAACCCGGTGAGGGATGCGTTCCTTCTTCAAAAGCTCGGCTAGAAGTTCAGACTTTTCAATGGAAACGGTGCCAACCAGGACGGGTTGTTTTCGCGCGCTGCATTCTTTGATCTGTTCGATAATCGCGCCGTGCTTCTCACCAGCCGTCCGGTAAACCTCGTCGTCATGGTCGATGCGTACCAGCGAAACGTTTGTCGGCATTTCAACGACGTCCAGCCCGTAGGTCTCAATGAACTCGCCAGCCTCCGTCATGGCCGTACCGGTCATACCGGCAAGTTTCGGATAGAGCCGGAAGTAATTCTGGAAGGTAATTGAGGCGAGCGTCTGATTTTCCCTCTGGATCGAGACCTTCTCCTTGGCTTCGAGTGCTTGGTGAAGGCCATCGGAATAGCGCCGCCCTTCCATCATGCGGCCGGTAAATTCGTCGATGATGACGACTTTATCGTCCTTCACGATGTAGTCGGTATCACGTTGGAAAAGCTTGTGCGCACGCAAGGCCTGGTTCGCGTGATGCAAAAGCGTAATGTTATGCGCATCGAAGAGGGAGCCACTTTCAACCAGTCCCGACTCGTGCAGAAGGGCCTCGATCACCTCCGATCCTTCCTCGGTGAAGGTGACGGAGCGCATCTTTTCGTCTTTTTCGAAATCCTCATCACTCAACTTGGGAATAAGTTTGTCGACTTGGGTATAAAGCTCTGAGGAATCTTCTGCGGCGCCTGAAATAATAAGTGGTGTTCTGGCCTCGTCGATCAGAATTGAGTCGACTTCGTCGACAATGGCGAAATTGAATTCCCGCTGGACCATATCCTCCAAGCGAAACTTCATGTTGTCGCGCAGATAATCGAAGCCGAATTCATTATTGGTGCCGTAGGTCACATCGCTTTCGTAGGCAGCGCGGCGTTCTACGTCGGACAAGTTGGCGACAATGCAGCCGACAACAAGGCCTAAAAAACTGTAAACCTGACCCATCCAGGCTGCGTCGCGCTTGGCCAAGTAGTCATTGACCGTCACAACATGGCAGCCCTTATTCGAAATGGCGTTCAGATAAACCGCCAAGGTCGCAACTAAGGTCTTACCCTCGCCGGTTTTCATCTCCGCGATCATGCCGCGGTGGAGCACGATGCCACCCATAAGCTGAACATCGAAGTGGCGCTGGCCTAGGGTGCGCTTGGCAGCTTCGCGCACAGCCGCAAAGGCTTCGGGAAGCAAATCATCGAGACTTTCCCCCGCTTCATGGCGAGAGCGAAATTCCGTTGTTTTTGCCTTGAGCTGCTCGTCGTTCAGAGCTTCAAATTCACTCTCAAACTCGTTGATCTGGTCAACAAGCGGTCGCAAACCCTTTACAATACGTTCGTTTGCGGAGCCGAAAAATTTCTTGGCGAGGGCGCTTAACATCCCTTGTAACTCTCCAGTTTTTTTATTCGCACTTCGGCGCGCGCGCCCGTACTAAATTCAACGTTTCTCATTCACCCACATGAATGGTCAATTCCCCATTTGGTTGGGATGGCTGGCTTATCCAGTCATTCAATGCCAGTTATTCAATGTAGGTTGGTCCGATAGGAACCCGGCAGACAGATAGGCGTCTGAACCGTCTGTGTCAATGAGCACCATGGGCCGGGGTTAAGGCTTTTTGGAGTTCATCATCTAAATCATTAAGGTGCTTTGCAGTGACTTAATCGCGTTGCTATACCTGACGTGGTAGAAACCGTACTGTGATCGCCTCTTAAGAGGGATGGAAATCGGTTGCAATCTTTGCGAGGTTTGCTGGGGATTTCAATGCTGCGAGCACGAACTACTCCAAGGCTGATGAACTGCTGCAAGATACTGGGGGTGCCTTTTCTCGCGATGGCACTTTTTTTTGCGAGCGCTGAGGTCCCACTTTACGCGCAAGAAGATGGCGCTGTTGGGGACGATGGTGTCCCAGATAGCAGCAGTGCGACAGGTGACGCTGGCGAAGATGTTCCCAGCTATGACTTGATCGACTTGATATTCAACGCACCTCCGCCAAAAACGTATGAAGAATCGGAAGGTGAAGCATCGGATCTGCAGCCAGCAGCTGCCCCTTCGGTTCCCAGTTACGATCTAGGCGACATATTTTTTGGCGACGACCCCGATCCAGGCGATGGTCCGCCTGCGCCTGCTGCGGTTGATTTGGAGGCAGAACAGGTGATTGAGGAAGCAGAGCCGCAATTACCTGACGATGAGGCGGTTAGTGACGAACCGGATGTTGCGAGAGAGACGCCACCACAATATGAGCTGCCTGAACCACGCGATGATGCCGAGACTTTGGTGCTGCCACGTTACAGCACGACCACGACAAGCCCGGAGGTGCCTGCGGAGGAAGAAGCAGCTCCTGCGGCGGGCGAAGGATTACAAGGACTGGAGACCTCTAATCCCGTCGTGGCTGTGGTGGAGGGAGAGGAAATTCGCTGGCTTGAAGTGATCGATTCAGCGGGCGATTTACCCTTGGAGCGCGAGGATCAGCTTGAATCCCTCTTCCCAGCGCTTTTGGATCGCCTGATAGATTTGAAGCTTTTGGCGCTTGCTGCTGACCATTCGGGTTTGCGTGATGATCCAAGCATCCGAGAGCAGGTCGAACGCTATGAAGAAAATTTGATCCGGGAGAAGTTCCTGCTGGAGGAAGTTGCCGCTGCCGTTACCGAGGAAGATATCCACAAGCGCTATGATCGCTTGGTGAAAGCGGTTGGCAGCAATCAGCAAATCCATGCCCGTCATATTTTGTTAGAAAGTGAAAAGGGCGCCGAGCAGATCATAGCCGCCCTGGATCGTGGTGAAAATTTTGCCCTCCTGGCCAATAAATTTTCTATCGGCCCATCAGCAACGCGTGGCGGCGACCTCGGATACTTTGATCCTGGCCGCATGGTGCCTGAATTTGCCCAAGCAGCGCTCAGCATGGAAGTTGGCGCCTATAGCCGAGAGCCAGTCAAGACGCCATTCGGGTGGCATGTTATTCAGTTGATGGACCATCGGATCGAAGGTATTCCGCCCTACGGTGAGCTGGAGGAAACACTTCGCGAGCAATTGCGGCAGGAAGCAGTGGATTCGATCCTGGCTGGACTGCGCAGAGATGCCTCTTTAGAGATTTTTCCCGCGACAATTTCCTCACCACCGGTCGCAGCTTTCGATGATACTAGCGATGGAGAAGATTCTCTCGAAGAGGTTTCGAGTGACGGGAATTCCGATCCGGCTGAGCCGCAAGAGGACCTGTCGGAGGATCCCGCTGGTGACGGAAGCGACAAACCGGCAAGCGACCGCGCAAACGAGCTCATTCCACTCCTGCCAAAAATTGAATGAGGCAGGCTGCATGCATTAATTGCGAGAGTCTATACGGGCCCAATTTGTCTTCTCTCCTTGTATAGGCTTGCATCGCGTGTCAGAAACGGGACGAGCGAAGCGGGTCATTAAAGACCACGCTGCGACAATGATTTTCCTGACGGCCCTTTCCCCAAGAGGAGCGGCCCCCGAAACCGTGAGGTGTTTGTTATGTTCCAGTCGATTCTTTTGGGGGGTAGGGCCCTAACACTACGGGCTTTGGTCGTGTCTGGGACACTAACAGCCTTGGCGTTTGCTGGATTTTCCGGCGCATATGCGCAAGACGCGAGTGCGGACGAAGAGCAAGCCAGCGACCGGGTGTTGGCAACGGTTGATGGCCGGCCGATTTATCAATCCGAATTAACCGCCGCCATCTCTGAACTGCCACCTCAGTATCGGCAAAACCTTCAGCAGATTATTCCAAACCTGGTGGATCGTTTGATTGATCTAAAGCTGCTTTCGAACGCAGGCCGAGCCGTTAATCTCGCAGATGATGAAGAAGTACAACGCCGTGTAACAGCGCTCGAAGACCAAGTCATCGCGCAAGTTTATCTGGAGCGCGCTCTGGAAGCCAAGGTGACCAACGACACGGTATCCGACCGCTATGCGAGCGAGTTTTCGGCGGCGACGAAGGAAGTTCATGCACGTCACATCTTGCTACAGACGGCGGATGAGGCGGAAGCTGTCATCGTTGAACTCGATAACGGCGGGGACTTTGTGGCACTCGCAAAGGAGCGTTCGACAGGCCCTTCAGGCCCCACCGGTGGTGACCTTGGCTTCTTTTCCCACGAACAAATGGTCGCGCCCTTTGCAGACGCCGCCTTTGCTATGGAGCCGGGCAGCTACTCCGCGGTGCCCGTTCAAACGCAGTTCGGTTTCCATGTCATCCTTGTTGAAGAGGTGAGAGATCTCGAGGCGCCGAGCATTGAGGAAGTGGAAGGCGAAATCCGCGAAACCTTGAGCCAGGAGACTGTGGAGGTCGTCATTAATGACCTGCGGGAGAATGCGCAGATTGAGATTCTAGGACTAGCGCTCGAGGAAGGTGATGGCACCGTCCAATAGGTCGGCTCATCTTCGCTTATTTTTTAGAACGGGCATTGGGCCTCGATTTTATCCTTGAGGTTTGAGGAACTAGATGACGACGGAAATTTCGCCGCTTGCGCCTGAGGCATTTCCTGAATTACCGCCACTGGGCGGATGCCGCCTTGCAACGGGCGCGTGTGGGATTAAATACGAAAACCGCACTGATTTGTGCGTGATCGAGTTTGCACCAGGTACAGCCGTGGCCGGTGTTCTGACTAGATCGCAAACGGCCTCCGCACCGGTGGAGTGGTGCCGTGAGGTTTTGAAGACGGGTAAAGCGCGGGCCATCATCATAAATTCAGGCAATGCCAATGCCTTTACGGGCATCAAAGGCGAAAGATCAGTTTCGCGTACCCTTGAGGTGTTGGCGGAGAACCTCGGGTGCAAAGTCGAAGACCTGTTGGTCGCCTCGACCGGGGTTATCGGCGAGCCGCTACCTGAGGAGCGCATCACCGAAAGGTTGCCAGAAATTCTCACCACCTTGGCGGGGGCGGGATGGCAGCTGGCAGCAGAAGCCATGATGACCACCGATACCTTTGCCAAGGGGGCCACGAGAGAGGCCCATATTGGCACTGCGCGGGTCACAATAAATGGGATAGCAAAGGGCTCGGGCATGATCGCGCCCGACATGGCGACGATGCTCTCATTTGTGGTGACGGATGCGAAAATCCCGGCTTCTCTTTTAAGGGTAATGCTCCGCGAGGGGGCGGATCGGAGTTTCAACAGCATCACCGTTGATAGCGACACCTCGACCAGTGATACCTTGGTGCTGGCTGCGACTGGAAAGGCATCGCACCAGGAAATTACCGAAAAGACATCTCTGGATGACCCGCTGTTGGCAGATTTTCGCCGTGCCTTGGACGAAGTGTTGCTGAATCTCGCCCATCAGGTCGTTCGTGATGGCGAAGGGGCGCAAAAGTTTATTGAAATAGAGGTCTCAGGTGCCGCGTCAAACGAGGCAGCACGCAAGATTGGTCTCTCAATCGCGAATTCGCCCCTTGTAAAAACGGCAATTGCAGGCGAGGACGCGAACTGGGGCCGGATCGTCATGGCCGTTGGGAAGGCCGGCGAAAAAGCCGATCGTGACAAGCTGTCAATCCGGATGGGTGGCGTCAAAGTTGCAGAGGCAGGGGAAAGAGCTGAAGGCTACGACGAAGCCCCGGTGGCAGCCCATATGAAGGGGCAAGAAATTTCGATCCAGGTTGATGTTGGCGTGGGCGCGGGCACGGCGAAGGTTTGGACCTGTGACTTGACCCATGGCTACATCTCCATCAACGCCGATTACCGCAGCTAGGTATTGTGATGGTTGACACGTCACCTGAAATGGATAGCGGCTGCTGGTCGGCACCAGAACGTCAAGAAGATGCCCTACCATTGCTTTTGGTCGCAGCCGCAGCTCTAGTCGATGTCGACGGCAGGGTGCTCATTGCCAAGCGCCCCGAAGGTAAGTCGATGGCTGGCTTGTGGGAATTTCCGGGTGGTAAGGTCCAGCCGGGGGAGACGCCTGAGGCAGCCTTGATCCGCGAGCTCCACGAGGAGCTAGGTATCGACACGCGCGAAAGCTGCTTGGCGCCTCTGACATTTGCCTCTCACTGCTATGAGGACTTTCAGCTCCTCATGCCGCTTTATGCATGCCGGATTTGGAAAGGTACATTGACCCCGCGCGAAGGCCAGGAATTAGCCTGGGTTAGGCCCGTGCGATTGAGCGATTATCCTATGCCGCCTGCCGATGAGCCCTTGATCGCGCTGTTGCGTGATCTTCTTTAAGGTGGGTTTAGCCCCGTTTGTTCTTTTCCTGCTGCGAAGATGCAGGAGTTTCTTCCGGGGTAAGGCTCAGAGCGTCTGAAAGCTTGGCCCTAGCACTTCCAGGTGCCAATGGTTTTGGCTGGCTTTCCGCAGGGGCCCAGCCGGTGAGGAAAATGACCTCGAACGTCGCTTTTATCTTCCCGTCCGGGCGTTGATATCTCTCATGATAAAGCTCGGCCAGGCGATGGAGCGTTGCGCGTGATAGCGCTGTGGTCGCTCTATTTTTCAGGATATTAGCCTCACCCATACCGCGTAGGTCGGCGAGAAGCTTAAAGACGTCCGGGTAGCTGACCTCGATCGAATCGAAATCGGCCACAGGTAACGCGAAGCCAGCGCGCTGCATAAGGCCTGCGGCATCGCGGAGGTCAACGAACGGTGGAACGCGTAACCCGGCCCCGCCGCTTACCTCGCTTTCAGCTTCTAGCAAGCAGTGACGCAGTTCGTTTAGAGTGCTTCCGCCGAAGAAGGCGGCAAGCAAAAGCCCATCGGGGCGTAAAATCGAATTTATCTGGATCAGCGCACCGGGCAGGTCATTCACCCAGTGCAGGTCCAGGCACGAAAAGACGAGATCGAAGCTGGCTGGTGCAAAAGGCAGCAATTCCTCATCCAACACCAGGGTCGGTGATGTCTCGTTTGGCGCAGCGAGTGATTCGACGCATAAATCACTGCGAACCAGGGATTTTATGCTGCCACGATTTTTTAGGGAGTCTGTTGGGATCGGCCCACGGCTGCCAAGCACGAGTGCTTCAGGGAATTCACGTCGGATATCTTCCAGGCGTTCAGCCAGACGCTCCGCCACTTCACGGTGCAGGAAATCGAATTCCTGAAAATTAGCAGCGGTGCGCGCGCGTCTGCGGCGCAGCAGCACACGATCAAATAGGGTTATCTCATCCGTCATCGGGGGAATATGGCGCTTGGCCTCCAAAAGCGAAAGAGGGCTTTCGGCTTGACAGGCGAGAGCAATGGTCGAAAAATTCGACCATGAGTTTGTGCCATGTCTTTACCTAAGCAAATTTCCCAAATCGTATGGCGTGGCGTTCGTGGCGTTGTCGATGCCGTGTTGCCTCCGCTTTGTCTTTCCTGTGACACACCGATTCGAGAGCAAGGGTTGCTTTGCGCTAATTGCTGGGGCGGCGTGAGCTTTATAACGCCGCCGGCCTGTGCGCTTTGTGGCTTTCCGTTCGAATATGACGCAGGCATAGAGGCGCTTTGCGGGAACTGTAGCGCCCGTCGGCCTGCATTCGACCGTGCCAGGGCTGTCTTTCGCTACGACGATGGCTCAAGGAGGCTTTTGCTGAGCTTCAAACACGGCGATAGGACCGAAGCCGCCAAGCCCTTTGGGCGTTGGCTGGCACGCGCAGGCGCTGAACTCATGGGCGACGACTTTATTATCGCGCCCGTACCGCTGCACCCAAAACGCCTGCATGCGCGGCGCTATAATCAAGCGGCCCTTCTTGCTGGTGCGCTGGCAGATGCTTGGAAAACTGGCCAACTGATGCCGGATCTTTTGCGGCGATCGCGCGACACCCGGCCACAAGGACATCTCAGTCCAGGCCAGCGCCGCCGCAATGTGCAAGGTGCCTTCGAGGTTGATCCGCGCTATAGAAAACTCATCGCAGGTCGCCGGATTGTTCTAATCGATGACGTTATGACGACCGGCGCGACTGTGGAAACTATCAGCCGTGTCTTGAAACGTGCGGGCGTAGGGGCTGTTGATATCTTGGTTCTAGCGCGTGTTCTGAAATCGTGAAAAACCTCAAATCACTATAGTGTTATGAGTCGACACCTAGACGCCGTCGCTTATCGCACTATATGAAGTTCCGCTTGGTTTTATCCTTAAGATAGGGTCTTTAGAATGGCGAAGGTCGAAATTTATAGCTCCATGTTTTGTGGATTTTGCCACAAGGCGAAGAAATTGCTGAAAGCGAAGGGCGTGCGCTTTAGCGAGAGCGACGTCATGATGAGCCCGGGCAAGCGTGGGGAAATGATGAAGCGTGCGAAGGGTGGCAGCACGGTCCCGCAAATCTTTATCGGCGATCGTCATGTTGGTGGCTGTGATGAACTCTATAAGCTTGAGGCCCGCGGCGATCTCGATACTTGGCTGGCCGATGCGAAGTGAGCACCGCCTTTAAAGCAGCTCTCATCCAATTGAATGCCGGGCCTGAAGTCGGCCCGAATATAGACTTAGGCATAACTTTAATCCGCGAGGCTCGTGGTGCGGGCGCGGATTTTATTTTGACACCAGAGACCAGCGATCTCCTTGAGCCTTCAGGTGAGGCTCTGATGGCGAAGGTGCGCCATGAGGCGGACCACGTCGGTTTAAGGCGTTATCGAGACTTGGCGAAGGAGCTGGCGTGCTGGCTTTCTATCGGTTCCTTCCTTATCAAGACGGAAGATCAGCGCCCTTCCAATCGTTCTTTCCTTATTTCCCCGCGTGGAGAGATTGTGGCGCGCTACGATAAGATTCACATGTTTGATGTGGATATTCCCGATGGCCAGAGCTACCGGGAATCCAAGCGCTTCCGCCCAGGTGAATGTGCGGTTATAGCCCAGCTTCCCTGGGGAAACATCGGCCTGACGATTTGCTATGACCTTAGGTTTCCCGCGCTCTATCAGACTTTGGCAAAAGAAGGTGCGTTGTTTTTGACCGTGCCTTCAGCCTTTACCCGCCTTACGGGGAGCGCCCATTGGCACGCCCTTTTGCGGGCGCGCGCGATAGAGACCGGATCTTACGTTCTGGCCGCCGCACAGTGTGGCACTCACGCGCGCGGACGCGAAACCTATGGCCATTCCTTGATTGTATCGCCGTGGGGTGAGGTTCTGGCCGACGGCGGTGAGGAGCCAGGCTTTGTGATGGCGGAAATCGATCCTCAAGCGGCTTTAGCCGCTCGCGCTATGATTCCCAGTCTAAGCTCTGGACGGAGCTTTAGCGGTCCGGCGCTTTAAGCGCTTTAACCGCGGCGATGCGTTGCACAGCCGCCGGTTTTGGGTCGTCCAAAATCAAGTCTTCATACGCAAGAATGCGAAAGTCAGGCCTTAGCAGATCGAGAAGCTCGCCCGGTTTCAGCAGAAAATCTGGATTGGATGGCTTTCCGAAGCGCTCGTTCCCCAGCGCAAAAGTCTCATAAATCAGAAGGCCACCTTCTTCCAAAAGGCCGATAATGTCGGGGAAAAGTGGCCTATGGAGATAGTTAGTGACCACAACGGCATCGAAAATCCGCCCTTTGAGGGGAAAGGGAGAGCCGTCTTCAAGATCAGCCTGGGTAATTTCAATGCTATCTGCCAGATCCGCCACACCCTGGATGTTTTTATCAAGTGCTGTGACTTTAAACCCGCGACTTAAAAGAAAACGGCTGTGACGACCGCCTCCGCAGGCAATATCGGCTACGCGACCCTCAGTGCGAATTTCAGTGCTGAAGCGTGTGACCCAGCTCGAGGGTTCACTCATATTGCTGTGTGAAACCACCGGGCCCGGGCCTTTGCTCTCATGATCGATTGACAAGATCTTACCTAATTCAGCCACTATAAAGGAATCTCAGCGCGGTTAGTGTTAGCACTGAAGACTTGCGTTTTGAAACGATTATAGCCAAATCTCTCTCAACAGTATGAAACCGAGGTGCTTAAACTAAGGAAGATGGATAGGTGATCGTATTTGACCTCATTTGCCCGAAAGGCCATGGCTTTGAAAGCTGGTTCAAGGACAGTGCAGCCTTTGAAACGCAGGCCTCTAAGGGGCTAATCGCTTGTCCGACCTGTGGTTCCAAGAAGATCAAAAAAGCTTTGATGGCGCCGAATCTAGCCGGTGTTAATAAGAATGACGATGCTCCAGCACCACCTTCCCCCTTACCACTTTCCAATATGACGAAGAAGGCGGCGTTGGAAGTTGAAAAGGCAACAGAGCTGCGCGAAAACCTTCGTAAAACGCGTAAGACTATCGAGGAAAACTTCGATTATGTCGGCGGTGAATTCGCCGAGGAAGCCCGTAAAATCCACTACGGTGAAGCCGAGGCACGCAACATCTACGGCGAAACCAGCGATGAAGAGGCAAAAGCCCTAACCGATGAAGGGGTCGAGCTTTCACGCATCCCTTGGATCCAGCGCGA
>CAXMNO010000350.1:0-6539 GCA_964194655.1 uncultured Acidimicrobiia bacterium | reverse complement strand
GATCGCATCGATATGGCGAACCACGAGCTCGCCTTCGCTACCCATAGCCTGGGAAGCCGAGTTTTGATCGACGCCTTCTTGCGCCATGCTGCGATGAGGGACACTTCAATCGGCAAGCGCGTCTTCAAAGTCACCAGCGTCATGCGCGAGAAAAACATCAAAGTCTATATGCTCGCAAACCAGCTCCCCCTCCTGCAGACGGCCTTACCGGCGCCCCAAGTCGTGGATCGCATTCATGAGTTTTGCCGTCCTGAAGGGGCGCATTTTGAGGAGCGTATATTAGGGCAACTCTCAATATATGCCTTTAGCGATCCCAATGACATTTTGAGCTACGCCATTCCGCCGGATTTCGTAAGGGATTTTATAGATTCAAGGCTTTGCCCAGAAGTGACGAATGTCATCATAAACGTAGCACAGCCACGTGCCTATTTTGGAATTATTGAGTTCACCAATCCAATCACAGCACACATCGATTACGACAACGATCAACGTATCATCGATATAATTGCGCATGGCGTCCGCAGAACAGAGGAGGGCGAAGATTTGGAGGTATCGGGATCGGAAAACAGTGACTTAGAAGGAGAGGCCGAATGCGACTGGACCGAGGTGCGACAATGAAGGACGGGGCTAGAGTGATGGCCTGTGCCGTGGCGGATCGCCGGTGAAGAGAATGGTCAAGATCCTCCTGCTAAGCCTGCTTTTGCTGGCAGGGGTTTCCTTTTTAACCATTACTCTGCGTCAGCCCAGCCATGAACGGAATTGGAAGGTAGGTTACGAGCTTTTACCGCTCGCTACGATTTCCGGTGATTTGATCGGGATCGATTATTTTCGCGACTTCCGCTACGGCCCGGGTGGCGAGGTCATCGAAGCGAATTACCGGACAGAAATTTTTCATGTTTCAGAGCTTGAAAGCCTTTGGTATGGCGTTTCTCATTTCGGTCCCTTGGGAATGGCCCACACGTTTTTGAGTTTCGGCTTTTCAGACGGTCGTTACCTGGTCATTTCATTTGAAGCGCGGCAAAGCGTGGGCCAGCATTTTAATCCCATCCTTGGGCTTTTCGGCGCGTATGAATTGATGGTGGTGGCTGGAAGTGAGCGAGACATCATCGGGCTGCGTTCTCATATCCGGGGTGAAGAGGTTTTCCTTTATGAGCTAAAGTTGGATGAAAACGCTCTCAAAAATGTGCTCCAGATTATGCTTGGGCGGATGAACGAAATTCGCAAAGCGCCTGAATTCTATCATACGCTCGTCGATAACTGTGCCGTTAGCCTTTGGCGCTATGCCGAAAGACTGCGAGCTTGGCAGGTTTATCTGCACCCAAGGCTCATACTTCCCGGCTTTTCGGATCGCCTGGCCTATAATCTAGATTTGTTGGATAAAACCGCCCCGTTTGAGGAGCTGAGAGCCTTGGCGCGGATTAACCCCGAGAGAGGCTCAATCGAAGATGATGATTTCTCGAGCCTGATCCGCAGCCCCGATTAGCTCCGCAGGCGTACTAGCCTTCCTGCATCTCATAAGCGCGATTGGCTGATGTCAGTCTCTCTTCAACGGCTGAGAGATTCGCGTTGCTCATTACGAGGGCTGGGTGAAAGCCAAGCTGGTTCCAGAAATTTTGAGCCTCCAAATTTCCAACAGAAAAGGAGAGTGTGAGGGCTTCAACACCTCTATGCCGGAAAAACCGGAGGAGGTGATTGACCAGTTTTGTGCCGATGCCCTGTCTACGCTTGCAGGGCGCAATCCAGAAGTCGTCGATAGAGCCGAACCTCTGCGGTGAAAAATCGCTGTTATTGACGACCGTGCCCAAGGCCATGCCAAAAACCGTTTTATCCGCGGCAAAGCCGACGATTAGGTGCCGGTCTGGACTGGCGATACAACTTCGATAGAACTCTTCGCGCTTTTCCCGCCAGCCCGGCGCCATGACGAAGAGCGCGGGGTTTTTCTCGGTAATATGGGCTTGAAGCTGGTGGCACATCTCGACGAGTGCCGGCACATCATCGGGCGTTGCCATACGAACTGGGTAAAAATGCTCTGACATAAGCGTAAAAACTCAAAATACGATTACGAGGACACTCTTCTACAACAATAGTGGTTAATTTTGTCTGTCTTTGCGTTAAAGAAAGGGGCTCTTGGGGTGCTTGTCAGGTCTGCGGTTTATATTTGTTTTATCTAATATTTTGACGATAATCACAGCCATCTATTGCATCTAATAAAATTCTTCGACTTTAAATCGATTCATATGGATTGGTGGAGGTACCTATGTCTAGAGCGATTGTCGGATCTATCAGCATTTTTTTCGCCCTAAGTTTCGCCCACACAGCAATAGCGGCCCAGCCGGAGGATCAAGCTTCCAAAGTAGCCGGACAGCTTGGTGTCATCGCCAACTACCTACAGTCCAACCCGGAAATGGTCATCGATTTCAGGGATGTCAGTGGGGAATACTGCCTCAATACCTGGAAGGCGGGAGGCGCGCACATGACGCACTTTGCCGTTGACCCTGCCAGTACCCAGGAGGATGTCATCGATTTCGTCAACGCAACCTCGTTGATAGAAGCAGGGGTGGATGTCAGTGCTTTTCCGCGTATGTCCGGAAAGCTTGGCGCGATGGAGCCGGGTAAGTGGTACTACCTGCCATCAGGCGAGGTTGAGCCGCACCATGGTGGCGCAATGCCTATCCCGCTTCTCATCCGGGCGAGCAATATTGAGTAAAAACCAGATATGGCTTAGTCAATCTTGCTAGAAGCATTTAGTGCGTTCTTGCTCACGGGCAAATGGAGCTAGCGCATGTACGCTTGGTTAGTTGCTATGAGGTCTTCTGCTTTACTGCTGATAGGAATTGTCGTGGCACTTTCCGCGTTGACGCGTTTCGCTGTGGCACAAGAAGATTTCTCCGACCTCGATTTCGAGGCAGTCTATATGGACACGACCTGGCAGGAACCAGCTCATGATCGTGAGAAACTGGATTTAACCGTCAATGTCGATGATGCCGCCGCCGAAATCGCCGCTGAAAGGCGAAGAGCGTTGAATATCGACCCGATCGATGAAAATGACGGACGCTACGTCGATTGGGCCAAAAGAGATGGTAACTGGGCGCTCGCCCCCGTAATGCTGGGCAATAAGCAAGACGGTGGCGCCACGCCAAGCGACGTCGCAGCCCCGGTCGGGGTCGAATTGACGCGCGAATTTTAAGGCTGGTTATCGGATACGTCCCG
The DNA here is from genome assembly GCA_964194655.1 of uncultured Acidimicrobiia bacterium. Classification (GTDB taxonomy): domain Bacteria; phylum Pseudomonadota; class Alphaproteobacteria; order Kiloniellales; family Kiloniellaceae; genus JAJFGK01. The sequence goes on along the minus strand of CAXMNO010000350.1, from coordinate 3,329 downwards.
GCTGAAGCTACTCACCCATACGCACGACAAGGTCTTCTTGATTTGCAAATGCTGGAATGATTCCAAGATTCCCAAAATTGGCTTGACCAGACAATTGAAGTTCATCGGCGATCAGCATAACGCCACTGGCCGAAGAGGCGCCTGAGAATTTGAGGTCGTGGCTGGGCATGTAGATTAGACCGGAGAGGTTAGAACTGGCTTGCCCCGTAACTGTATGAGTCACGTTGCCGGTTGCGTTCTCGTCGACGTAGATCAGCACGTTGGCCAGATCGCCCGTTGTCGTCGCAGAGAGATCTATCTGGGCGCCTGCGGATATATTGAGCGCATCGGCGCTGCTGGTATCGTCAGGCAGATAGAGTGTGACACCATTTGAGCTTACGTCTTCGTTAATAGTGCCATGCACGGTCAGGGCTTTTTCGAAGACATGGTTTCCGCCATCCAACGTAAGGGTCCCACCTGACTGCACAGTGATTTTTCCACAATGCTTTCCAGAAGGTAGACTAAGGGTATCCCCGCTAAGGACTATTATGTTCCCGCTTGTCGCGCACGGCTCACTATCCGCGGCCTCAGGCGGTGGCGAGAATTGGCCTGCAAGTGGATTGGGCGTGCTTTGTGTGCCGGAATAGGGTTTGGCGTCGTTATAGCAGCCGCCGCCCGAAAAATCGCCGGCAACCTTGATGACGGTCGCATTCAAACATCCACCGCCCGTGACGTGAAGCGCTTCGTCAGGGGAGCTTGCAGTCGAATTAACAGAGACGCCGCAGCCAAGGCTCATCGTCGCACCGCCCGAGATCTGAAGGGCGTTTGGTGAGGCCGTGTTGAGAGAGAAAACACAGAATTGTCCGCCGGAGACATAGGCAACAGCACGCGATGTGACGAAGGCTTGATCCTGGTACACCAAACCAGCCATGAAGGTCCTCACCGGCCGGCGAATGATCGCCTCGATCGCGCTGGTATTGCCGGCGAAATCACCTGCGGTTGGTGGAATGTTGATCGTCAAAACATCTGCCTCGGAGGCGCCTCCGGTATTGTCGTAGCCATTTACAGTCGCATCGACTGCCGCTTCGGTTTGCGCGGAGGTTTCCCTGTTGCTGGATTCAATCAGCCGCAACAGCTCACCGGCGCCAGCCATAGCGGCGGCATCGGCTGCTGTTTGGACGGCGCGCTTGTGGGCATGCCAAGTGGCAACATCAACGGCCAAGGCCGAAACGCCAAGGAGAACCGGTAGGGCAAAGCCCGCATAGATAAGGACCCCACCGTATTCTTCTTTCAAAAACGAACCGAACTTGAGAAATTTTCCGAGACCTTCAAGCATTTGTGTCCACCCTTCGCTTCCTGCGACCAATGTTCAAATAATGGTAAAGGTTGATGAGCTCTCAAGCGCAACTGGGTCAAAGCCCAAAAGCCCGCCGAGGATCAGAACAAAGTCATAGTCGACATCCACCGTTACGGTGTTGCCGGAGATGTTGCTGTTACCTTCATAGGTGACAACGACGTTAAGCTCGGCCTGATCGAGACCGGTAGCCCGCCCAGCCGCGAAGTTTGCCACACTGGTCTCGGTTGCAACTGTAATACTGCCTTCGCCATGAACGCTTGCATATCTCGCGGCTTCGCGTGCGACATGCTCGATGGTTGTCGCGGTCCACATGACGCGCCCGAAATCGATAATGCCGACGGTCAAAAGCACAACGAAGGGCGCAACGAGGGCGAACTCGACCACTTCGCTACCATCGCGCTTTCTCCACAGAGTCTTTAGGAATGATGTGATCTTGGCCATGCGAATTCTCCTACCTGAGACGCAGCTGGCTTGAAGCGGTGACAGGGATCGTGGAAGGCAAACCTGGGAACGTGAAGATGAGATTGAAGTCATTCTCGACCGTTAAGGCCACATACATCGGCGGATAGCCGCCATCGGCACAAGTCGAGCCGCAGGCCGCAGCACCGGCGCCAGGGCAACCGCAGTAGGGGGGATCAACTGTGATTTGAAGCTCGTTTGTTGTATCGCTCGCGTCATCGCGGATGGCTTGCTCGATAGATGTGGCATCGGCTGCCGTGGTTTCGCTTTGAATGGCGTACTGGATACCGGCGCGTGCTGCCTGGGTGATGCGCGTGACCTCGATCCCATAGCGCGCGAAATCAAAGGCCCCAATAGCGATGAAGGCAAAAAATATGACAACGAGAGCTAACTCTACGCTCACCGCGCCTTTACGCTCTTCAAAAAAAGCGGCCGGAAGGCGAGAAATTCGGCGAGCAATCCTTCTCGCTTTGATGAAAAATTCCAGTCCTAGCCTTCTCATTTCACTGTCTTTCCGATCTACCATGCGTTTCTTCGGCGCCCTAGTTCAAGAAGTTCTGGGTAAGGGAAATGAAAAGGAGGGATTCGATAAAGATCAGGGCGTAAATCCCTATGAAGGCCAAGGCACCCAAGAAAAGATAGTTCCCGACTTTACTGAAACGGTGGTACTTTCGCTCCTCCACGCGCCTTTCCGCGCTTCTCCGCTCGGGCCCGGCAATCAAAACAATGTAATAGCGGCGAAAGAGGGTGCGGATTGAAACCCTGATGTTTACGGGGTGGTCGCCCCATTTCAGCTTTCCGCAAGCTTCTTTCAAGGCTGCGAGGTGTTGATCGGTGAGGAGTCCGCGCGCCTCTTCAGGCAATTGACGAGTGAGGCCTGCGAAAAGTCCGGCGTCTTCGCTTGAAACCCCATTTTTGCGCGTTGTGTCCAGCGGCATTTCCTGATGTCCCTTTCGTGCGCCACCTCGCGAGAAAAACTTGAGGAGGCGCAATTTCTATAGGTACAATTTATTAGGGCATATTTGAGAATCAGTTAATGCGCATGCGAAGTAAGAATTTATTTTAATTTACACATTAATATATTTAAATATCACATTGAAAAATAATCATAAAAATAACTATCACTATCGAGTAATAAGCTTTGCGTTCGAGGTATAAAACCCAATTTAACATTGCAGATTTCTTTGAAATTTTAATGATTCTAGGCTGCAAGCTGAGAGCGCTTATGACTTCGTATCGCGCAAAGTTGAACAAATGTTTGGGGGCACGGTGGTCGATTTAGCGCAAATTCGCTTTGCGGGTGATCGTTTAATGGTAGAGGCCACAGGTGAGGAGGCGGTTTTGTATAGGGTTTGTGCCACGGTGGCTTGTCTTGGTCTTTTCGGATGTGCGGGTGGCAGCGACCTTCCGCACAGTATTTCAGAGGTGGGGGGACTGGAAAGAACAACGGAACTGCCTGAAAAGGTCTACCTTTTCGAGGCTGGGGCTGCGATTCAAGACGTGTGGGCTCATATGGCGTTCAGGGGGGCATCGG
>CAXMNO010000349.1:0-6231 GCA_964194655.1 uncultured Acidimicrobiia bacterium | reverse complement strand
GGCAAGCGCCTTCAATAAAGTCGTCTCGACCGTCGTTAAATGAACCGGATTGCCCTCGAACAAAAGTTCATCTCGTGCAAAATCGAACGAAAAACGCCCGAAAGAAAGGAGCGCCTCGGCATCAAAGGCGGCACTCGGCGTGCGTCTGAGGATCGCGTTAATGCGTAAAACCAGTTCCCGGGGCTCAAAAGGCTTGGTGAGATAATCGTCCGCCCCACACTCCAGCCCTTGTATACGGTCTTCAGCCTCGCCCATTGCAGTCAAAAGCAAAATCGGCACAGGCGTTTCTTCGCGTAGCGATTTGGTTAGAGCCAAACCGTCTTCACCGGGCATCATGATGTCGATGACAAGCAGGTCAAAATCGAAGGATCGCAGCTTAATGCGTGCGTTTTCGGCATTCTCGCCCGTGGTCACGCGAAAGCCCTGCTCGCCAAGATAGCGTTGCAGCAGCTCGCGGAGGCGCCGGTCGTCATCGACAACGAGGATATGCGGTAACTCTTCCATCATGCGCCAACTATAGTTAAGCCTAAATGTCCTTGCCAGCGGCTGAGAGTATATAGAGCAATAAAGTTAGTCGCGTTTTCGGCGTTCGGTAAAGCGTTTGCGCGCGCCCTCATTCATGATGTTAAGCAGGACCTGACGGAATCCTTCGACGGATTCCGCCCCTGCGGCGTGATAGGCCGCTGCGACCCTCGCACGCTGACATTGGAAAAGTTCGCGTTCCAGTGCAGTTCCCTTTGCCGTCAAACGCAAAAGCCGTTGGCGCTGATCTCTTTCGCCACGCTGCTGTTCTACAAAGCCGTCGCGGACCAATTGGCCTAGCACGCGTGAGAGACTTTGCTTGGTAATTCCCAAAATTCGCAAGAGTTCGGAGACCGGCAAGCCGGGGTTTCGTCCAACGAAATGGAGGACGCGGTGATGGGCGCGGCCAAAACTATAACGCTTCAGGATCTCGTCGGGCTCGCTGGTGAAGTCGCGGTAGGCAAAAAACAGCAGCTCCAAGGCCTGTCTTAGGTCTTCCTCGCGCAAGAATAACGGGTTCGGCCCTGTCTTTACGTCAGTCATGTTGACATATATGGCGCGAAGCTGCTACATCGCGCAAGTCGAATTCGCCCTTGAGGGCTAAAAAACGAAGTATTATGCCTAAAAGCCGATACAAACGGCCGGGGCAAGAGATGAGTGGGAAACGGGTCGGAAAGTCGCCTTTCATGGGGGCTTTTCGCAGTAAGGCGAAGGGATGCCGCAATGATACCTTTTGATGATCGTGATGGTTACATCTGGTACGACGGGGAGCTAAAGCCCTGGCGCGACGTGAAGGTTCATGCGCTCACCCACGGCCTGCACTATGGCAGCTGTGTTTTCGAAGGCGAGCGTTCCTACGAAGGCAAGGTCTTCGAGATGTCAGCACACCACGAGCGTTTGTTGGAATCAGGGCGTATTCTGGGCTTTGAAATCCCTTACAGCCGGGAAGAGATCGATCAGGCGACGTTAGAGGTCTTGAAGGCCAACAATATCGTTGATGGCTATATTCGCCCCGTTGCCTGGCGGGGCAGCGAGATGATGGGGGTCTCCGCACAAAATAACCAGATTCACCTCGCCATCGCGGCTTGGGAGTGGCCCTCCTACTTCACCCCGGAGGCGCGGCTGAAGGGCATTCGCATGACCTTCGCCGAGTGGCGCAGACCCGACCCTGCTTGTGCGCCGGTTCATTCAAAGGCAGCTGGTCTCTATATGATCTGCACCCTTTCGAAACATAAGGCTGAGAGTGAAGGCTATCAGGACGCCTTGATGCTGGATTACCGCGGCCAAGTCGCAGAGGCGACGGGCGCGAACATTTTCCTCGTCCAAGATGGCAAGATCCATACCCCCAAGCCAGATTGCTTCCTCGATGGCATTACCCGCCGTTCCGTCATTGCCTTGGCTGAAAAGCGCGGTCTTGAGGTGATCGAGCGCGCGATATTCCCCGATGAGCTGGCGAATACCCAAGAGGTTTTCATAACCGGCACCGCAGCAGAGGTGACGCCTGTTGCGGAAATTGGCAAATATAGCTTCACACCGGGTGAGATTTCACGCGCACTGGTCGAAGACTATGATGCCCTCGTGCGGGGACGTGCGGGTTCAGCTGCCAGTGCTGCTTAGTCCGCATTAACCATTCTTATACCTAAAATTGTACTAAATCTGTGATTCTGTGCTAGGATTTCAGGCCCGCCCTGCGAGAGCATTCAATCGGGGGATGTGACTCGATCTGGGCGGGCGTTTTACGCTATAATTTCGGGTGGAAGGAGTGATGGGCTATGAGTAGGGCCTTCGTTAAGGAAAACGACGATCCGCGCGCCGGCGATGACCAGCCGGAATTGCCGCGTCCTTCGCATCCGAATTTGATCACGCCGCGGGGCTTAGAGGCCTTGAATGAGCGCGAAGAGCAGCTGCTCGAGGAACGCGCGGAATTGCTAACGCGCGACGGTGACTTGGAAGCCCTCTCCCACCTTGGCCAGGTCGAACGGGATCTGAGATATGTAGAAGGGCGCATTGCCGCTGCACAGGTGGTGGACCCTACGCGCCAGCCCACAGATGAAGTGGCCTTTGGCGCCCATGTTACAATGGAGGACGGCGAAGGGACCAAGCACATCTATAGCATCGTGGGTGAAGATGAAGCAGATCCTGCAGCAGGCGCCGTTTCCTGGGTATCACCCTTAGCCCGCGCCCTTGCCGGTGCGCGCGTCGGCGACTTGGTTACTTGGCGCCGTCCAAGTGGCGATCTCGAGCTGGAGGTTATGGAAATTTCCTATATTGGCCACTAGGCCAGCTTAGGGCCCAATTCGGAAGACTGTTAACTTTCCGAGCCGGCGACTTTCCGCCCGACTTTCTGCCAACGTTCCTTTGCCCGCTCATCGCTTTCGCGAGCATCGACCCATTTAGCGCCCTCTGGTCCTTCTTCAAGTTTCCAGAAGGGCGCCTTGGTTTTCAGCCAATCCATTAGGAATTCACAAGCCTCAAAAGCGGCTTGGCGGTGGGTGCTGGCGGTTGCCACCATGACGATCTGATCGCCAGGTTCCAAGCGACCGTGGCGATGGATGATGAGGCTTTCCTCAAGCGGCCAACGTTCGCGAGCTTCATCCTCAATGCGGGCCAGCAACTTTTCGGTCATGCCAGGGTAATGCTCAAGCGTCATGGCGGAGATGTCGCCACTCGTGGCTAAATCGCGGACCAGGCCGACAAAGACCGCTAGGCCACCGATTTTGTGGTTGCCTTTCGTCAAGGCGCTGAGTTCAGCACCTACGTTGAAATCCTCGCTTTGGACCTTGATCATCGCACTAAGTCCCTTGCTCTTAACCGCCGGTTACGGGCGGAAAGAAAGCAACTTCATCACTGTTGGTGACCGGGTCGCCGGGTCGTGCAAATTCCTGGTTCACGGCCACGCGGATAGCCCCACGATCGGAAAAGGCTCGCGCGTACTTCGGATCGCGTGCCTCCAGCCAGTCAAGCAGACCAGTTACGTTTTGCACCTCACCGGGTATCTCGACCTCTTCCTCAGCGGTTCCGGTCATAGCCTTTACCCAGGCAAAATAAATTAAGCGCATCAAAGAACCTCGTTGAAAGGAAGATAATCTACCATCGCGCCGCTCTCGACTTCGGTCAAGTCCTCCGGCAACTCCACCAGGCCATCGGCCTCGACCAGCGAAGTGAGAATCCCCGAGCCCTGCTTTTCGAAAAGCTCAAGGTGAGGCGCGCCATTTTCTTGGGCCATGCGTACCCGCAACCATTCGCGCCGCCCACCTTTTTTGCGAAATGAAAAACCCGCTGGGACCTTATAGCGGCGTGGTTCAGTACCCTTTGCGCCCATCAGTCGCAAGATTGCCGGCCGTGCGATCAAAAGGAATGTCACCATCACCGCAACGGGATTGCCTGGTAGACCGATAAAGGGCACGCGTGAAACCTGTCCCAGCGCAATGGGGCGTCCCGGTTTAATGGCCAAGCGCCAGGCGTGAAGTTTTCCCAATGCCTCGACAGCTGCCTTAACATGATCTTCTTCGCCCACAGAAACGCCGCCGGAGGTGATGATGAGGTCGTGCTCGACAGCTGCTTGGGCGAGCGCTAGGCGAACGACCCGTTCGTTATCGGCAAGGATACCAAGGTCTGTTGCTTCGCAGCCCATAGCGCGGATGAGCCCCATTAGCGTGTAGCGGTTGGAATCGTGGATCGCGCCGACCGGAAGTGCCTCGCCTGGCTCGACCAATTCATTGCCCGTTGAGAAGAGCGCAATGCGCAAGGGCCTTGAAACTGTGAGTGTCGCATGCCCGGCTGCCGCGGCAAGACCAAGGTCTTGCGGGCGTAGCATCTGACCAGCGCTGAGTAATAGGGCGCCCTCAGTGAAATCTTCCCCAAATTTGCGCCGATTGGCGCCCTGGCTCAGCCCTTGTGGGAGAACGACATGATCTCCATCGAGGCGGCAGTCTTCCTGCATGAAAACACTATCAAAACCCGCAGGCATCGCAGCGCCTGTGAAGATCCGAACAGCGACATTTTCTGGGAGGTCGGAGGGCGGGGCTTCGCCTGCGGTGATCCTTGCTGCTATCGGCCACCTTGTTTCGCCGTCTTTGCTGAGCTCATGATGCCGCACCGCGTAGCCATCGACGGCTGAGTTGTCATTTGGCGGCATTGAGGTTTTTGCGTGAAGGTCGTCGCGCAGGATGTGTCCTAGGGCCTTTGCGGTTGGGGAGGCCTGGGTCTCAGTGACGCAGTCCAGGCGCTCGGCCAAAAGCGCGAGTGCTTCGCTTGTCGGTAGAAGCTTTCCGTCATGCGCAAAACAGTCATCACTTAACTGAACCATGAAGTCTTCCTACCCCAGTGCCCACTTCACGAAGGCGTTTGCTTATCGGCAAGCCCGGTTGAATCCAGAATGAATGCTGCGATCGCCTGCGCCTCGTCGAGCCCGAATTCCGGCCCATGTTCTAGATGGCCATCCTGGTCTACCGCCATTTCGCCATCATTTGGGTCGCGGACAACGATGGGCTGCGCTGCGACTCGCGTAAAGCCCGATAGTAGCAGAACATCGACCTCATCACTCATCCTGCTAAGAGAGCTGGCCAGGTCACTTTTATGATCCGGCTTTCCTGCTCGTTCGGACATTAGAGCCCAGCGTTGTTCTGATGCCAAGGCCACTTCGCGCGCACCGGCGCGTCTGTGTTCGTAAGAATCCTTACCCGGCTTATCGAGATCGAAGCCACCCGGCATGGCCAGTGCGGTTGAGACCCTTAGGCCCCGCTGAGACAGCACCGCAACGAGCCTGACGAGCAGTTCGTTGCGGGTCTCGCTCTCGGCGCCCGTCAGGTTGAATATATGCATGCGTGATTCCGTAAATAAGGATGGGGCCGAGGTTTATTTGCTAGGTCCCCTAAAAGCTCACTCCATCATGTGTCTTAGGCCGCGAGAGAGGTAGTCATAGCCGGTGATGAGCGTCAATAGGGCTGCGACCCAAAGGCCGACTTCTCCGATAATGACAGTGGGAAAGGCGTCAGGGCCTGCGGAACCCACAATCAAAAATGCAAGGGCTGCCATTTGAATAAAGGTCTTCCATTTCGCCAAACGACTGACAGGCATTCTTACCTTCAGCTCGGCCAAATACTCGCGCAAGCCTGAAACCAAAATCTCCCGGCAGAGAATGATGATCGCGGGAATAACGCTCAAACCGTCGATCTGTCTTGTCGCCACCAGCATCACAATGACGGCCGCGACCAAAAGTTTGTCCGCTATCGGATCGAGGAAGCGGCCAAGTGGCGAAATCTCGTTCATGTGGCGCGCGAGATAGCCATCTAGGTAGTCGGTGAAGGCTGCCAAGAGGAACCCGGCCAAGGCAATCCAGCGGAATACAGCGGTATCAATATAAATGAGGGCGACCAACAAGGGGATCGCGAAGATGCGTGAAAGCGTTAGAATGTTGGGAATACTGGTCAGCATCGCCTGGTTTTTCGCCCTTCCATTCTCTGAAAGCTGGACCTCTAAAATCTGGGCCTCGCCAAACACCCTACCGCATCTGGATATAACTTCCTAAAGCGCGTACGCCAAGAATTTCCTGCAGGCGATGAAGACTTCTCGTCAAGAATTGAAATGACGATAGATCTTGCTCGCCACTGCCGTGGAAATCCCCTCGACCGCCCCAAGATCGACTTCGCCCGCTCGCGCTACCGCAGAAGCGGAGCCGAAATGAAGCAGCAGTGCGCGTTTGCGTTT
>CAXMNO010000348.1:0-2672 GCA_964194655.1 uncultured Acidimicrobiia bacterium | reverse complement strand
TGGCAGGCTTATGTTGCCCTTGATGATGGTTTCCCTATTTCGCCGTCTCGGTTTTGCAACTATGGACGATCTGGGTATTTTTCTGCGCGAGGAGGAATGGCGAGGTATCCGGCCGACAAATGGGGCTGCAATGTTGGCGGTTGCGTCTGCCTTGCAGCCTAAAAGGCTGATCATTTCAGGTGTCGATCTTTTCTCGCATCCGGCCGGCGCTTATCCGGGTGATATGAACACGCCAAACGCCTACACACCAGGCCATGATGCTGATTCTGAGCTTGCCATTCTCCTCGAGGCACTTTCGCGTTATAAGGGCGAGCTGGTGATTCTGAGCGAAGCCCTCGCCAAGGAATGGCGCGACTACCAAGACCGAGCTTTACAGCAAAACGTGTAATTAAAGGGAAGAAAGATAATGTCGATCGAACGCCTTCACGTCGGAACTCGCATGAGCCAAATCGTTGTCCACAACGGCGTCGTCTACCTCGCCGGACAAGTCGGAACGCAATATCAGACCATTACCGAGCAAACTGAAGAAATCTTGGGGCAGATTGATAGTCTTTTAGCCGAAGTCGGCTCTTCAAAAGAAAAGTTGCTGCGAGCGGAAATCTGGCTGGATGACATGCGTGACTTTGCGGAGATGAACGCGGCCTGGGATGCCTGGGTGCCAGAAGGTCACGCACCGGGGCGTGCTTGCGGGCAAGCGCATCTTGCAAGACAGGGGTTTAAAGTCGAAATCACCATCACGGCGGCTATCTAGGGACTGCTTCGCGAGGGTAAGCTGGGTTTAATCTGAAAAGCGAAAATTAAAGCTTCCCATTTGGAAGGTTTCGACCGCAAATATCACTCGCGGAGCAACCCTTCGAGAGACGGTCCAGATGAGCGCACCCTTAAGCCCAGAGCAAGTCGCAGCTTACCACCGCGATGGCTATCTCTTTCCCTTGAAACTCTTTGATGAGGCAGAAGTTTTCGCCTTCAGAGAGGAGCTTGAGGCGATAGAAGCACGCGTGGGGCTTGGCGCCTTGCCCCACGGCGTCGGGCAATATTTGCGCATAAATTCGCATCTGGTCATCCCGAAGGTCACCGAATTTGCCTTTCAGCCGCAACTCCTAGACGTCGTTTCCTCGATCCTGGGGCCAAACGTGATGCTGTGGAGTGCGGAATTCTTCATTAAAGAGGCACACACGCCGAAGATCGTCTCCTGGCATCAAGACCTCACATATTGGGGCTTGGGGGAGACGGATGAGGAGCTCACGGCCTGGCTCGCCCTTTCCCCTGCAACTTTGGAGTCAGGCTGCATGCGCTTTGTCGCAGGCTCGCACAAAAACCGGATTTTGCCGCACAGAGATACCTTCGCCGATGATAACCTCTTGTCACGCGGTCAAGAGGTCGCGGTGGATGTTGAGGAGGAGGAGGCAACCAACGTTATCCTTCAGCCGGGCGAGGTTTCCCTGCACCACGGGCGGATTTTCCACTCTTCAGGCCCCAACAGCTCGAGCGATAGGCGCATTGGCTTGGCGATGCGCTTTGTGACGCCTGCGGTTCGCCAAATCGTGGCGGAACGGGACTATGCCATTTTAGCACGCGGTGTCGATTGTCACGGAAATTGGGTCCATGTAGCGCCGCCAGACCAGCTTTTTGCCCCTGAGGCTTTGGAACTTTACGACGAGGTCTTACGAGTTCAATCTAACGCGATGGCGGAAAATTCGGCCCAGCCGCTTGAATTCTATAGCAACTGTATTTCTTGAAGAAAGGCGATGGTCATGGAGCAAGTCAGCTTTACCCAAATGAAGGACGGTACGAAGGAGGATTACCTCTTTCTCCAGAGCCTCGAGCACGACCACCACGCCGCCACTGCTGAGCGTATCTTGCGCGAAATGCGCTTTCAAGCTGAAGAGACGCTGCCTGGCTACCCAATCACGCGCCTAGAACATGCCCTGCAATCGGCGACGCGCGCTTACCGCGAAGGCGCTGATCTGGATTGGGTCGTGGCCACTTTGTTGCATGATATCGGCGATGGTCTTGCACCCCAAAACCATGACCGCTTCGCAGCCGAGGTCTTAAGGCCTTTTGTGCGCGAGGAGGTCACTTGGGTGGTTGAAAACCACGGTGTCTTTCAAATGTTCTACTACGGCCACCATATGGACGGCTGGAACGAGAATGAGCGCGACAAGCACAAGGGCCATCCCTCATTCGATTCAGCGGTCGATTTTTGCGAGCGTTGGGACCAATCTTCCTTTGATCCCGATTATGACAGCGAGCCGCTGGAATTCTTTGAGGACATGGTTCGCGAAGTCTTCGCACGCAAAGCCTATGACCCGGCAGTCCTCCAGCCCGGTATTGTTCGCGGCTTGCCATCGCTAGAAAATGTGGCCTAGCTACGCAGTCGTTTTCCAGGATAGTTGAACCATATGACCTTTGTAATTCCTTTAGCCGATCAACCGTGCGCCGCCGTTGCAGGCTCGGACGCACAATTTCTAATTCGCCGCGTCTTTTGCATTGGCCGAAACTATGCAGACCATGCCCGCGAAATGGGCCATGACCCAGACCGCGAGCCGCCGTTCTTCTTTATGAAACCTGCCTGGTCCATTGTGTCTGCGGGCGGGGAGGTGCCTTATCCGCCGAAAACGGAAAACCTGCATTTTGAGATCGAGCTGGTCGCGGCCTTAGGTGTGGGCGGT
>CAXMNO010000347.1:0-8008 GCA_964194655.1 uncultured Acidimicrobiia bacterium | reverse complement strand
CACCGCTGACACGAAGACAGAGAGCGGCTGGGTCCACACCGGCGATGCGGGCTATTTCGGTGACGACGGTCATTTGAGAATTATCGACCGGGCGAAAGACGTCGGCAAACTGAATGACGGCACTCTCTTCGCACCGAAATTCCTGGAAAATAAGCTGAAGTTTTTCCCCAACGTTCGCGAGGTCGTGTGTTTTGGCGATGGCCGTGATTTCGTGACGGCTTTCGTGAATATCGACCTCGAGGCCGTGGGCAATTGGGCGGAACGCAATAATGTCGGCTACGCGAGCTATCAGGAACTAGCGACGAACCCCCAAGTGCTTGAAATCGTTAAGGGCCATATCGAGCAAGCGAACCGCGATTTGGCGGAAGATAGCACCTTGAAGGGCGCGCAAATTAGCCGGTTCTTGGTATTGCATAAAGAACTCGATGCAGATGATGGGGAATTGACGCGAACCGGGAAAGTACGCCGGGGTTTTATTGCGGAGCGCTATGAGGCCCTCATCCAAGCGCTCTACAGCGATGCCGATCATGCCTTCATCGAAACGGAGGTGATCTTCGAGGATGGCCGAAAAGGTGGAATTTCGGCTGATTTGCAGATCCTCGAAGCCGAATGCATTACTCTTGATGAAACGGTCGCTCAGGCAGCCGAGTGATCCTTAAACTATGGAAACGACTTTGAAATCCGGCAGAGGTTTACCCCAAGTGAAGGTCCTCCTCGGGCGGTGAAATCGGAGATTTGGTCCAAGTGTTAGATGTACTTGAAGACGGCGGAGCGATGGTGGACATTTCAAACGGGGATAGGATTCGTTTTCATGACTCTATCGAGGTGATGGAGGTCGATATTTCCGGCATGACCTTCGCCTCCGGTGGTGCGGTGGATGAATTCTATAACGAGGTTGATCGCCGCTTAGTTGCGACAGATAGGCGTTGGTTTTTTCTCGTAAATTATCAAGACTGCCAGATTGCATCCGATGCGTGGGACCGCTTTGCCGAGCGGGGAAAACAGGCGAACTTGGCCCATGGCTTAGGGACTGTGCGTATCGGTATCTCGAACGAGACGAGAGACTTGATCCGCGCGCGGGCGAAGGAACATGACTTTCGCGCCAATACCTTCGAAAGCCGTGATGAGGCTTTGCGTGTTTTAGGCAGTCTTCGCAAACGACAAAAGGATGGGGGCCGGGCGGATTTGCGCGAGCCTCTGCTCCGGGTTGAAGATGTCTATCTCAGCTTTGGGGGTGTTCACGCTCTTCAAGGTGTTGGCTTTTCGGTACAGCCAGGTGAGATCTTTTCGATCATCGGGCCGAATGGTGCTGGCAAAACCTCCATGCTGAATATCATCAGCGGATTTTATCAGGCGACCAGCGGTAAAATTTCATTCGAAGGCAAGGACCGCACCAAAATCAGGCCTGAAAAGGTCGCAAAGCTGGGCTTTGCCAGGACCTTCCAGAATATCGCCCTTTTTAAGGGGATGAGCACGCTCGACAACATCATGACCGGGCGGCTTTTGAAGACGAAATCGAACTTTTTGACCGATGCAATCTATTGGGGGCCGACAAGGCGCGAGGAAATTCGTCATCGCGAATTCGTGGAGCAGGTGATCGATTTCCTCGAAATTCAGGCGATTCGCCGCACCCCTGTTGGCCGCTTGCCTTACGGGCTGCAAAAACGGGTCGAGTTGGGCCGCGCGCTTGCCATGCAGCCCAAGGTCCTTTTGTTGGATGAACCCATGGCGGGCATGAACCTCGAGGAAAAGGAGGACATGGTCCGCTTTATTCTCGACGTTAATGACGAGCTTGGGACCACGATCATCCTGATTGAGCATGATATGGGCGTGGTGATGGATATCTCAGACTATGTCGTCGTGCTGGATCATGGTGAAAAGATCTCGGAAGGCACGCCCGATGAGGTGCGCGCCGACCCAGAAGTTATCCGCGCCTACCTTGGCCAAAGCTAAGGGCTTGGTTGGTTTGCGTTAAGGGTGCGCGCTGAGTTTGAAGAGATGAAGGCGGGCAGGCACCGATTATAAGGAGAGCTGGATTTCATGGACTTGTTTTTATTTGAAGCCAGAAATTTATTAGAGGTCATTGTCAGTGGACTGCTGGCCGGTGTTATGTATTCGCTGGTCGCAATCGGCTTCGTGCTGATTTTCAAGGCTTCAGGCGTCTTTAACTTTGCGCAAGGTGTGCTGGCTCTTTTCGCCGGGCTAACGCTTGTCGGCTTGATGGAGAACTTCGGCCTTCCGCCGTGGCTCGCGATCATCGGCACGATCATCGTCATGATCGTTCTTGCGTATCTTATCGAACTGCTAATTTTGCGCCACCTTGTCAACCAGGAGCACATAATCCTCTTCATGTCGACGCTCGGCCTCGCCTATGTCCTTGAGGGGCTCGGTGATATTTTGTGGGGATCGGATGTGAAGGTCCTGGATATCGGCCTTCCAAGCGGGGCCGTTGATTGGCTGTTCGTTGATTATGGGTTTTACGTGGACAAGCTTGAGGTCGTGGCCGCCGTCATCGCGACGATACTCGTGGTCGTGCTTGCCGTGTTTTTCCAACGGACTCGGATCGGACGCGCCCTGCGGGCGGTCGCCGATGACCATCAAGCCGCGCTCTCTATCGGCATTTCGCTGCGCGCGATCTGGATCATCGTCTGGTCGGTATCTGGTATCGTTGCGCTGGTGGCAGGTGTTATGTGGGGTTCTAAGTCGGGAATTCAGTTCTCGCTTTCACTGATCGCGCTAAAAGCCCTGCCCGTCCTGATCCTTGGTGGCTTCACGTCAATTCCAGGTGCCATCGTTGGCGGTCTGATCATCGGGGTCGGTGAAAAGTTGGCTGAGATCTACGTCGGACCTTTCGTTGGCGGTGCGATCGAGAATTGGTTTGCCTACATGTTGGCGCTGGTTTTCTTGATGTTTAGGCCACAAGGTCTCTTCGGCGACAAAATCATCGAGCGTGTTTAGGGTAAAAGAATAATTGCGGCTGGATTGTCCAGCCATGAGGAGTAGGTAGCGTCATGTTTTATCGGGAAGTCGGCCAGTTCAAGACCAGCTACCAAAGCGATCAGGCGATCTTTACGATTGCCCAGGATCGCTGGTTTTTGCTGGTCATTTTGGCGATTGCCTTTGGGGTTGTTCCCTTCTTCATCAATGACTACTTCGCGAATGCGATTTTGCTGCCGTTTTTGGTCTATGCCATGGCAGCGATCGGGCTCAATATTCTAACAGGTTATTGTGGTCAGCTCTCCCTTGGGACAGGGGCGTTTCTCGCGGTTGGTGCTTATGCCTCTTACAAATTGATGACTGCTTTCCCTGAGGTCAGCATCATTATTCACTTTCTTTTAGCCGGGGCGATTACGGCGTGCGTTGGTGTTTTGTTTGGTTTGCCGAGCCTCAGGATCAAAGGCTTTTATCTGGCTGTTGCAACACTCTTCGCACAATTCTTCATCATTTGGCTTTTCTATAAAGTTCCATGGTTCTTCAACTACAATGCGACGGGCCAGATTTCAGTGCCGCCGCGCGAAGTTTTTGGGGTCCTAATAACAGGACCTAAAGCTTCACCAGCCGCCGCTTACCTTTTCACCCTGACTTTCGTTGTCGTCGGGGCACTTTTGGCAAAGAACATGGTTCGCTCGAAAACCGGGCGCAGTTGGATGGCTATTCGCGATATGGATATCGCTGCCGAGATCATTGGCATTAATCCCTTGAAGACGAAGCTTATAGCTTTCGCCGTTAGTTGTTTTTATTGCGGTGTCGCGGGTGCCTTGATGTTTGCGGTCTGGCTTGGCGCGGCTGAACCGGGGGAAGCATTCAGTATCGATCAATCCTTCCTCGTGCTCTTCATGATTATCATCGGCGGATTGGGATCGATCCTTGGGTCCTTTCTGGGCGCGGCTTTTATGACATTGATGCCTATCCTTTTAAAGCAGGGCATGGTGGACGGTATGGGTTTCGCGGTGGGGACCGCCAAGCACGTCGAATTTATTGTCATGGGGTGCTTGATTATCTTTTTCCTAATTGTTGAGCCGCATGGCCTCGCGCGGCTCTGGCAGATCGTAAAAGAGAAGCTGCGGCTCTGGCCGTTCCCTCACTAGGGTATCAGAGCCCAATTGTTCTCATTTGCGGACCTAGAAGAATAATTAGAGGCAGAACAGGCAAGGAGGAGTTGAAATGGATTTAAAGAAATTGGCTTTGGGGGCAGTCGCCGCTGCGGCAATTGCTATCCCGATCGCGGAAGCGGCCGAGTTGACTATCCCTTCCATGGTGTATCGGACCGGGCCTTACGCTCCCAATGGCATTCCGTTCGCCAATGGCTATGCCGACTGGTGGGAGCTCTTGAACGAGCGTGACGGTGGCATCGAGGGGCAGAAAATCAACGTCATCGAATGCGAGACGGCCTATAACACCAAGCAAGGCGTCGAATGCTACGAAAACACGAAGAACGAGGGCAACGGTGCCCTGGTTTATCAACCGCTCTCAACGGGTATTACTTATCAGCTGATCCCGAAAGCTGCGGTGGATGAAATTCCGATTTTCTCCATGGGATATGGCCGTACCTCGGCCTCGAATGGTGAGATCTTTCCCTGGGTCTTTAATTTCCCGGCGACCTACTGGAGCCAGGCGACGATCTTCATCAGGTATATCGCCGAACAAGAAGGCGGTATGGATAAGCTGAAAGGCAAGAAGATTGCGCTTGTCTACCACAACTCCGCCTACGGTAAGGAACCGATCCGCACGCTGGAAAGCTTGGCGGCCCAACAAGGCTTTGAGTTGCTGCTTCTGCCCGTGGATCATCCCGGACAAGAGCAAAAATCCACGTGGCTGCAAGTCCGGCGCGAGCGGCCTGACTGGGTTCTCATGTGGGGCTGGGGCGTCATGAACCAGGTCGCGGTTAAGGAAGCTTCTTCCATTCGCTACCCGATGGACAAATTCATCGGCGTTTGGTGGTCGGGTTCCGAAAATGACGTGCTGCCCGCGGGTGCGGCAGCCGATGGCTATCTCTCCGGTGCGTTCCATGCCTCGGGCGATAACTTCCCGGCACATGACGACATTAAAAAGTACCTCTATGACAACGACAAGGGTGCGGGCGAACGTGATCGCGTTGGCGAGGTGCTCTATAATCGTGGTCTGGTCGCGGCCATGTGGACATCGGAGGCTATCCGCAACGCCATGAAAATTCATGGAACGAAGGATGTGACGGCGTCCATGGTCCGCGATGGCTTAGAATCGCTTTCGGTCGATGAGGCGCGTTTGGCGGAATTGGGGCTTCCTAATTTCACCTACCCGATTAACATCAGCTGTGAGAACCACGAGGGTCCGGGCAAGGCTGCGTTGCAGCGTTGGGATGCCAGTGCAAAAACCTGGAGCATCATTTCCGATTTCTATGAGCCGCTTCGCGACATTACAGATCCGCTCGTCAAGGAAGATTCCGAGAGCTATGCGGCGGAAAACGATATCACGCCACGTAGCTGCTCGTAATTTGCGAATAGCTTTATAGTAAAACCGTTCAAGAGGGACAGTCCATGAGTGCGGAGATGATCGTAGAGGAAGGTTCGGCCAAAAGACCTCAACTTTCCATCAGTAATATCGAGGTTATCTACGATCACGTGATCCTCGTACTCAAGGGCGTGTCCCTCAATGTTCCCGAGGGGGGGATCGTTGCTCTCCTCGGGGCGAACGGCGCAGGGAAGACCACCACCTTGAAGGCGGTCTCTAATTTGCTGCGCGCTGAACGTGGGGAAGTTACAAAAGGCACAATTGAGTTTGAAGGCCAGCGGATCGACCGCTTGACCCCTAATGATTTGGTCAAGAAAGGCGTAATCCAGGTGATGGAGGGCAGGCATTGCTTTGAGCACCTGACGATCGAGGAGAATCTCTTAACCGGGGCCTATACCCGCGGGGGTGCCAGATCGGCGATCCGTCAGGATCTCGAGGTGGTCTACAATTATTTCCCACGCTTGAAAGAGCGCCGCACATCACTTGCCGGCTACACTTCGGGCGGAGAACAGCAGATGTGCGCCATCGGCAGGGCCTTGATGAGCCGGCCCAGGATGATCTTGCTGGACGAGCCTTCGATGGGACTTGCCCCACAGCTTGTCGAAGAGATTTTTGAGATCGTCCGCCAGTTGAATGAGGAGGAAGGCGTCACCTTCCTTTTGGCGGAGCAAAACACCAATATCGCCCTGAAATACGCGAGCTACGGCTACATCCTGGAAAGTGGCCGGGTGGTTTTGGATGGCGATGCGGCCAAACTTTCAGCAAACGAGGATGTGAAGGAATTCTATCTTGGGCTTTCCGCCGCTGGGCGCAAAAGCTACCGCGATGTAAAGCACTATAAACGCAGGAAACGTTGGCTTTAATCCGAGATCTCCCAGTGAGGTAACGATGGATTGAGGTAGCGATGGATTATTTTGATAGCTTGGAGACACGCTCGGCGGACGAAAGAGCCGCTGATCATTTGGCCGCGCTGGCCAAGCAGGTCGTTCATGCCAAGGCTTCCAGTCCTTTCTTCACGAATAAACTCGCTGACATAAACGAGGCTGATGTTGCGGGCTTTGAGGGGCTGGCAGCACTTCCCGTTACACGCAAATCAGATTTAACCGAAGCGCAAGCGAGTACGCCGCCCTTTGGTGGGCTTAACGCCGTTCCCTTAAACACAGTGCGTCGTATCTTTGCATCCCCTGGTCCGATTTATGAGTTCGATGTGCCGCGCCGCGACTATTGGCGCTTGGCGCGCGCTTTTTTCGCCGCTGGCTTTAGGCCGGGAGAATTGGTCCACAATTCCTTTGCCTATCACCTAACGCCCGGTGGGTGGATGTTGGATGATGGCGCACGAGCCCTTGGCTGCGGGGTCATTCCAGCGGGGACGGGAAATAGCGAGCAGCAAGTTGCCGCCATTTCTCATCTAAGGCCTCAGGGTTTTTCCGGAACGCCCGACTTCTTGAAAGTTTTGCTGGATAAGGGAGAAGATCTATCGCTTGACCTATCCTCCATCACGAAGGCGTTGGTATCCGGCGGCGCGCTTTTTCCTTCGATGCGTGCCGACTATAAGGACCGGGGCGTTTGTGTCTTGCAGTGCTACGCGACCGCAGATCTGGGGCTTATCGCTTACGAGTCCGAAGCTGCGGAGGGTATGATCCTCGATGAAGGGGTGCATGTTGAGATCGTGATGCCTGGAACCGGCGACCCCGTGCCCGATGGCGAGGTTGGCGAGGTTGTGGTGACCAGCCTTACACCCGAGTATCCCTTGATCCGCTTTGCAACGGGCGATCTCTCGGCAATCATGCCAGGTGCCAGCCCCTGCGGCCGCACCAATAGGCGCATCAAGGGTTGGATGGGACGTGCCGATCAAACGACCAAGGTAAAGGGAATGTTCGTGCATCCCAGCCAAGTGGCTGAGGTTATGAAGCGCCATCCGGAAATTAGCCGCGTTCGCCTCGTTGTAACGCGCGAAGAGACAAACGACGTTATGACCTTGCTTTGCGAGGTTGCGAGCGGGGGGGATGGTTTAACCGATGGAATTGCTGAGTCTTTGCAGTCTTGCTGCAAGTTGAAAGGCAATGTTGAAATCGTGGCGCCCGGTACTATCGCGCGTGATGGCGTGATCATCGAAGACCAGCGCGATTATGAAGCTTAGCTAGCTATCGGTGGGTTCGTCCTCGCCGCCATCGCTTGGAGGACCTTCTGGGCCGCTATCCAACCGGAAAAGGCGGGTTGCTTCGCTGCGTCCGCGCAGCACTTGCTCTTCTAGTGGCTCAAGGCTGAAATCCTCTCCAAGAAGAGCGGCTGTTTCGCCCGATACGAGGATAAACGCCGTCTCCTCATCAGACATATAGGCTTTGCCCTGGGCTTCAATCCTCTGCGCTGCGTTTACGGTATCGCCGATGAGCGTGTAATTGATCCGCCCCGGCGCCCCGATATTACCGACAATTGCAGGACCGCTGTGAAGTCCTGCGCGAATGCGAATTGGCTGCAGTCCTTTTTCCTTACGCTGCCGGTTGTCTTCTTCCAATAG
>CAXMNO010000346.1:0-4006 GCA_964194655.1 uncultured Acidimicrobiia bacterium | reverse complement strand
CAGCGGATTGTGGCCAACATCATCAGCGGCATCATTCTTTTGACCGACCGTTCCATCAAACCGGGTGATGTTATCGAAGTCGGCGGGACCTATGGGATCGTAAAGAATCTGGGCGCCCGCTATGCCTCTGTTGTCACCCGCGATGGGGTGGAGCATTTGATTCCCAATGAGGACCTGATCGTCAACACGGTGGTCAACTGGTCCTTTTCCAGCACCCGCGTGCGTCATCGCCTACCCATTGGCGTTTCCTATAATACCGACGTCGAAAAGGCGATGGCGCTTTGTATCGATGCGGCCATGGAAATCGATCGCGTGCTGAAAGACCCCAAGCCGAACTGTTTGCTTCGCGGGTTTGGTGACTCGAGTGTCGACTTGGAACTGAGGTTTTGGATTGACGACCCGGAAGAAGGCGTGGGCAGTGTGTCGAGTAATGTGCTTCTAGCCGTTTGGCATAAGTTCCGCGAGAACAATATCGAAATCCCCTTCCCGCAGCGGGATTTGCATATCAAAGGGATCGAAAATCCCGCATCATTCGGGATTCCCACTGTCCCATCGGGCACCGTGGCCGACTAATCTAAAAGTTCGAACAAAATGAGAAGGTTACGCTGGATCGGATTGAAATTGTCATCTGAAATCATGGCAACAATCGTTCGCCCTTCATGATCCTGCCAGGCGGCAATGCCTTCCATGTTATCGACGCTCAAAGGCGGGGAAAGGCGTGCCACTTCCTCTCCAAGAATTGGATTGCCGTTCGCAAGTTCCGCCGATGATATCCACCTTATGCGGATGGAGAGGTCTGCAGGTGGGCGAAAGCGCCTTTCCACGACCAGAATGTCGCCGCTTGGGAGCAAGGTGGCGCCGGTCGGGCGGTGATTATCTGCATCTAGAATGCGTCTTGCTTCCCAACCGCCTTCGACCTGCAAGAGGGCGTGATAGGAGTCGTCTTCGAGGTTTTCGGTAATGGCGAAAAGACGATTGTCATGGAGCGTCAAAAGCGCTTCCAGCCCAAGATTATCGGAAAATGAGATAAGGCCCCTTGGAAAAGGTAGATCGCTCGCGGGACCTTCCAGGCTATTTGTCGTAGCTGGGTAGAGCCAGAGGCGGTGGCGCCGCTCAAACCCAACAACGAGGTCGCCATTTGCAAGACGGGTAAGGGATTCGGCATCCTGGAGCGATTTTCGGTCCAGAAGTTTATCTTTATCATCGCGAAGCCAGCCGAGCTTGCCTGCTTCAAGCCTCTGCAAGGACCCTTTCGAATCATAGATAAGGCGCGCTTGCAGCCATCGTCCTTTGTCCGATACCGCAACGAGCTTGGTCCCGTTGTCTTCGATCAGCAATCCCGAGAAACCGCCGAAGCCTTCAGCTTTCGCCGTCAGGTCCAAGCCGCCGATCCAGCGAAGCCTGCCTTCTACATGGTGAAAGGGGTCTAGCCGGTCAAACGGGAGGGGCGTTGCAAAGATCTCAATATCTTCGGCCGTTGGTCCATGTGCCTTCGACTGCACGATGCCTTGGAGAAGTATCAGGACGAAGGAGAGGAGATAAAAAGTTGTGCGCATCGGTCACTTCTTCGCGAGAGCTCTAGCAATGAGGGACGCTATATCCAATTCTTGTCAAAAGAAAGATCGGGTATCGGCGAGGAAGTGCGAATGTCGATACACGCTTTCGCCAACCCCTCAAGCGGGCGCTACGACGAGGCAGACGCGAAGCTATCCTGGCAGCGTACGCTCGAATTCTTTAAGGCCAATCTTTGACTTAAAACGTCTCAGGCTAGAGCACTTTCAGTAAAAGTGTGTACGGTTTTGCGCCCGGAAAGTGCGTAATCATAAGAGCTTAGAGCGATTTTCATGATCTAGGGATCATTGAAAGTGCTCTAAGCGCGCCGCCGTCGGCGGCGGCGGCCGCTAACGTTTGGGCTGGAATCCTCATCGAAGAGGGTGGCGAGCTGCTCCATCACTACGCCGCCAAGCTGTTCGGCATCGACGATGGTAACAGCCCTGCGGTAATAGCGCGTCACATCATGGCCAATTCCAATGGCGATCAGCTCCACGGGGGAACGATTTTCGATGTAATGGATCACTTCGCGCAGGTGGCGTTCTAAGTAATTGCCTGGGTTGACGGAAAGGGTCGAATCATCGACCGGTGCCCCATCCGAGATCACCATAAGAATACGGCGCTGTTCAGGGCGGCCGATCAAGCGGTTGTGCGCCCAGAGCAATGCCTCGCCGTCGATGTTCTCTTTCAAGATGCCTTCACGCAGCATGAGCCCCAAGTTCTTGCGTGCGCGGCGCCAAGGGGCATCGGCTGATTTGTAAACGATATGGCGAAGGTCGTTCAGACGGCCCGGATTGGCTGGCTTTCCAGCGGCTATCCAGTTCTCGCGTGCCTGGCCGCCTTTCCACATGCGCGTCGTGAAGCCGAGAATTTCTACCTTCACCGAGCAGCGTTCGAGCGTGCGGGCCAAGATGTCTGCACTCATCGCCGCGACCGAGATTGGGCGTCCGCGCATGGAACCTGAATTGTCGATCAAAAGGGTGACGACGGTGTCGCGGAAATCGGTATCTTGCTCTTGCTTGAAAGAAAGGGAATGCGTCGGGTTGACGACAATGCGGGCGAGGCGCGCACTATCGAGCAGCCCTTCTTCGAGATTGAAATCCCAGGCGCGCGTCTGTTTCGCCATCAAGCGGCGCTGCAGTCTGTTCGCCAGCTTGGAGATGACGCCTTGCAGGCTCGCAAGTTGCTGATCGAGAAGTTGGCGCAGGCGTGTCAGTTCATCCGAATCGCAAAGGTCTGGTGCCTCGACCACCTCGTCGTGCTTCGTTGAGAAAGCAAGATAGTTAGGTTCATTGCGTCCAAAACGAGGGTCGCCTGCGTCTGCGGGGCGGCCAGGATTGCCGGGATCCTCATCCCCGTCGCCGAGCATCGATTCGTCGGCTTCGACGTCCTGCGCCTCACCGCTGCTTTCGTCTGATTCGCCTTCTTGCATTTCAGAGGATGCAGAGGATTCGCCGCCTTCTTGCTCTTCTCCCTCGCTTTGAGTTTCGGGGTTGTCGCTGTCGGCCTTGTCGCCTTCCTGCTCGTCCTCCTCGTCCTCATCAGCCATGTCTTCGTCAGGCAGATAGTCGAGATCAAGATGGGTGAGCATGTCACACACGCTCTTAGCGAAGCCCTCTTGGTCGTCGGCACGATCCTTAAGTTCGGCCAGGTCACGCATGATTTCCGGGCCAAGGGCAGGGCGCCAAAGATCGAGGATGTTTTGAGCTGCAGGTGGTGGGGGAATCCCACTCACCGCTTGGCGCGCAAGCATCCGCATGACCTCGGTCAGCGGGGCGTCGTCACGCTCGGTAATGCGCGTGTATCCCTTAGCGCGGTAGTTTTCCTCGACCTTCGCATCGAGATTGGCTGCTACCCCTGCCATGCGGCGCATGCCAAGGCCCTCGCAGCGGCTTTGTTCCACGACGTCATAGATCTCTCGCGCCGCTTGATGCTTTGGGCGGCGGCGCCTATGAAGTTCGCCATCATGATGACGCAAGCGCAATGCAACGGCATCCGACTCGCCACGAGTCGGTGCTGCTTCGTTGGCACCTAAGGCGGGTGCCGGCATGGTGAGCCGCGCTTCCTTGCCAATCAAACCCTGACCGGTCGGAACGAAGGAGACATCGAGATCGTCACGCCGCGCGATCGCGCGCAGGCATGCTGCGGTATTGCGCTTAAACTCTTCGGCTGGATTTCTCCTATCCGACATGTCGCTCAATCCGATGTCCTGAGTGCTGGCCGATGTCCTGAGTTCCGGCCACTTCGTCTATTAGATTAAATTCACCGCTATACCGCTTTCCGGCAAGTCGGTTCCAAAGCAGCGCTGATAATATTCAGCGATGATCGGACGCTCGACCTCATCGCATTTGTTGAGGAAGGTCACGCGGAAAGCGAAGCCGACATCATTGAAGATGCGCGCATTCTCAGCCCAGGTGATAACGGTCCGCGGGCTCATGACGGTCGAGATGTCGCC
>CAXMNO010000345.1:0-2184 GCA_964194655.1 uncultured Acidimicrobiia bacterium | reverse complement strand
AGGTGGGGAGAGCGATATAGCCGGTGAGGTGTAGCCCCTCTCGTTCCGCATCGATTGGTAAGGCATTCGCGTGAAAATCGCGCCCGATAACCGCGCCAAGACGTTTAAGCCGTGCCTCGAACAGTTCGCCCGATGTGGCTGGCAGAGCAATAAGGCGCTTTTGATCGTCTGAAAGTGTAAAGCCGACCTCGGGATGGGCCATGGCGAGGCGCTCGATCATATCTCGCGCATAGCCAATCTCTGTTCGTGGGGTCTTCAGGAATTTCAGGCGGGCGGGCGTTGCATAGAAGAGATCGCGGACCTCCACCCTCGTCCCTGGGGGGAGAGCTGCTGGAACGGGACTTGCCAGTCTTCCCCCTTCCACGCTCAAGCTATAGGCTTCATTGGCATCAGCCGGGCGACTGGTGATCGTTAGCCGTGCAACCGCACCGATCGATGGCAAAGCCTCGCCACGAAACCCAAGCGTCTTAATGTTTACCAGGTCGTCATCAGGCAATTTCGAGGTCGCGTGACGCTCCATCGCGAGCGCTAACTCCTCAGGCAACATACCCTTTCCGTCATCGCTCACCGTAATCAGTGTGCGGCCACCTTCACGGAGCACGACATCGATTTGGCGCGCGCCCGCATCCAATGCGTTTTCCACCAACTCCTTCACCGCCGCCGCTGGTCTCTCAACGACCTCACCAGCAGCAATCTGATTGACCAGAGTTTCGGGAAGACGACGAATCGCCATTAATTCGCTTCCTTCGAACGTTTTTTGGCTAAATATTCCCGGGCACGGCGTTTACTGTCTTCCACAGCCGGCTGGTCGAAGGGATTAACACTTAAGAGATCAGCCGATATCACCGTTTCCAGGAAGAAGTGCATCAGAACAGCCCCAAAGCTCTCCTCATCCAACTTCTCCATGTGAATACTACGAAACGGCCTGCCATTAGCCTGTAAGCTCTCGGCGGTCGCCATAGCCTCCGCCGCCAGCAAATCGCCAAGACAATGTCCCGCCAAGTAATCTGCCTTAATTTTGACAGCCAGATCACTGTCAATCTCCGGGCCCCGATTCACCTCATCTGCGAAGAGAAGGGTGAAGAACTTGTCGCGCGGCCCATCGAGATAGAGCTGAAGCTGACTATGTTGATCGAGCGGGCCCATGGCGCGGATTGGCGTTGTCCCTTGGCCATCCTTGCCAAGGCTTTCCGACCAAAGTTGGCGATACCAGTGACCAAAGGCTGTAAGGCGATCATTGTAGTTCATCATTACGACCTGACTAACCCGTCTCTGTAGGGTTAAGGCCACTGTGACCGCAGCACCGATAATCGGAGCTGCTTGATCGGAGCCTCCGGTCTGCAAGCAGTTTTCTAAACAGCTGGCTGCACCCGCACGGACAGCGGACATATCGACGCCGGCCAAAAGGCCCGGAATCACGCCGACATTGGACAGAACAGAATAACGCCCGCCGATCTCCGGATGATGGTCGAGACAGGGAACACCCAAAATCTCTGCCAACTTTCGCAGCGGACGCTCCCCCGGCTCACTCACAAAAAGCATGCGCTCGCGCAGCGGCCGTGGGGAGGCCTTTTTTAAATAGGGGAGTAACGCCATAACTTGCGCAAGGGTCTCCGCCGTGCCGCCGGACTTTGAAATGGCGACCACACCGGTGCGGGAAAGATCGAGGCTTGTCAAAAGTTTGCCCCAATAATCCGGGTCAATCGAATAAACGAAGTGCAGCTTGGGCTTTCTTCCATTTTCATTCGGCTCGGCGACCAAACCCTGTAGCGCCCAACCGCCAAGGATAGACCCACCGGTTCCAAGGAAAAGAATATCGTCCAAACCCTCGCGCAGAGGCGCCAAGGATTCTTCAATCGAAGCGAGGTCGTCCTGCTCTCTTGCGATGGTGAGGAAACGGTGCCCACCCGCCTCGATCTCGCCGGCGAGGCGCTTGCATGCCTCATTGGCCCGCGCCAAATAGGATTCGAAAATCCTGGGCGCCAAGCCACCTCCCTCAGCCCGATCGGAGAGACATCCCTCGATATCTTGCCTGTAATGCATGCCGCGCCCCCAGCACAACCTAATGAACGACATGAGTGCACGCTAGCAGAGGCGCGCAGACTGTAAAAGCGCCACTGCGCGACGACGCGCAACGGCTCAACAAAGACTTATGAAATACAATAAGCGATCAAGGAAGGCCTA
>CAXMNO010000344.1:0-4902 GCA_964194655.1 uncultured Acidimicrobiia bacterium | reverse complement strand
GGTTGGCGTCAAGTCCCAGTGAATACCGAGGTTGTCGGCGAAAAAGCAGAGGCAACCCGGCCCGAGATCGAGCAGATCATGATCTCCAACTCGCTCGGCACGCCCACAACGCGTTTTGAGATCGAACTTTTCCTGATCCGGCGCCGTATCGAAAAAGCCGTTCAACAGGAATCCATCCAGGGTTTTTACATTTGCTCCCTCTCCTGCCGGTCGGTCATCTACAAGGGCATGTTCCTGGCTGAACAGCTCAGCTCCTTTTATCCAGATCTTTTGGATGAGCGCTTTACGTCGAATTTTGCGATTTTTCACCAGCGTTACGCGACAAACACCTTTCCAACTTGGCATTTGGCCCAGCCATTTCGCATGCTCGCCCACAACGGCGAGATCAATACGCTCCGCGGCAATGAGAATTGGATGAAGGCCCATGAGTGCCGGATGTCGAATGATACCTTTGGCTCGGCAATCGAGGATCTAAAGCCCGTTATCGCCTCTGGAAGCTCGGATTCGGCGGCACTTGATAGCGTTGCTGAGTTGCTTGTGCGCGCGGGCCGCGATCTGCCGATGGTGAAAACGATGCTGATCCCCGAAGCCTGGGGACAAAACCCGGCCATGCCCGAGAAGCATCGCAACCTCTATGGTTATTGCAATGCGGTTATGGAGCCTTGGGATGGGCCAGCTGCGATCTGCGGCTATGGCGGGCGCTGGGCGATCGCTGGGCTTGATCGAAATGGCCTGAGGCCACTTCGCTACACCTTGACCAATGACGGCCTCCTCTTTGCGGGGTCGGAAACCGGTATGGTCCGCCTGCCTGAGAACCGAATCATTGAGAAGGGGCGTCTTGGTCCTGGGCAGATGATTGCGGTGGATTTGAAGGAGGGCAAACTCTACCGAGACGGCGAAATCAAGGACTATCTTGCCGATGCGCGGCCGTTTGGTAGCTGGATCGAGAAGATCACCGTCATCGATGACTTGATCCGCCCCGACCATGACGAGCCTACGATCTTTGAGCGCGATGAACTCAGGCGCCGGCAGTCCACCTTTGGAATGACGCTTGAGGACCTGGAACTCATTCTCCATCCCATGGTGGAGGATGCCAAGGAAGCCGTCGGGTCCATGGGCGATGACGTGCCTTTGGCCGTTCTCTCGGATAACTATCGCAGCCTGCATCATTATTTCCGGCAGAACTTCAGCCAAGTGACCAACCCGCCAATCGATTCCCTGCGCGAGCGTTTGGTCATGACCCTGAAAACGCGCTTTGGAAATCTTGGTAACATCCTGGATGAGGATGAAAGCCAGCTCCGGCTACTGCAACTTGATTCGCCCGTGCTATCCAACGCCGAGTTTGATGCGATGGTTGCCTACATGGGCGAGACCGTGGCCTCGATCGATTGCACCTTCGATGCGAACGGTGGCCCGGGGGTTTTGGCCGAAGCAATCGACCGGATTCGCCGCGAGGCCGAGCACGCGGTACGCGCTGGCTGCGAACATGTCATCTTGAGTGACGAAAGCATCACGGCCGAACGCGCACCGATCCCCATGATCCTGGCAACCGGTGCGGTCCACAGTTATCTCGTCGCGCAGAAGCTGAGAACTTTCATTTCCTTAAATGTGCGTTCGGGCGAGTGTGTTGATGTGCACTATTTTGCCGTTTTGATCGGGGTCGGCGCGACTGCCGTCAACGCCTATCTGGCCCAAGAATCGATTGCCGATCGCCATCGCCGTGGCCTTTTTGGCGATATGAGCCTGGGGGAATGTCTCAGCCGCTTCAAAAAGGCTGTGGACGACGGGCTCTTGAAGGTCATGTCGAAGATGGGGATTGCGATCATCTCATCTTATCGCGGTGGCTGTAATTTTGAAGCTGTCGGCCTCAGCCGCACCTTGGTCGATGAATTCTTCCCCGGCATGCCGAGCCGCATTTCCGGTGTCGGGCTTTCGGGCGTTCAGCAAAAAGTGTTGGAGGGTCATGAAAAAGCCTGGCGTGAAAATATCGTCACTTTGCCAGTCGGCGGCCTCTATCGCTATCGTCGCGGTGGCGAGCCACACGCGTGGGAGGCTGGCCTCATTCATACCCTGCAAGCGGCCTGCGATAGCGACTCCTTCTCGACGTTCAAAAAGTTTTCCGCCGGGACCCTACGCCAAGAGCCACGCAATCTGCGCGACCTTTTGGACTTCAAGCGCCCAGAAGGTGGTGAGATCGCGCTGGAGGAGGTGGAATCGATCACCTCAATCCGCAAGCGTTTCGTAACCCCAGGCATGTCGCTTGGCGCGCTCAGCCCTGAAGCGCATGGCACATTGAACATTGCCATGAACCGGATCGGTGCGAAGTCCGATTCAGGCGAAGGCGGTGAGGACCCATCGCGTTTCACACCGCACCCCAACGGCGACAACGAGAATTCAGCGATCAAGCAGGTCGCCTCTGGCCGGTTTGGCGTGACGGCGGAATACCTTAACCAATGCCGTGAGATCGAAATCAAGGTCGCCCAAGGCGCGAAGCCTGGCGAGGGCGGACAGCTTCCCGGCTTCAAGGTCACCAAAATCATCGCGCGCCTTCGCCATGCGACCGAGGGTGTCATGCTGATTTCACCGCCACCTCATCACGATATCTATTCGATTGAGGACTTGGCGCAGCTCATCTACGACCTAAAGCAGATCAACCCGGAGGCGCGTGTCTGCGTAAAGTTAGTGGCGCGTTCGGGTATCGGCACTATTGCCGCAGGCGTCGCCAAGGCGAAGGCAGACGTTATCCTGATTTCCGGCCATTCCGGTGGCACCGGTGCTTCACCGCAAACCTCGATCAAGTTCGCCGGGATTCCCTGGGAGATGGGCCTCTCGGAGGTCCATCAAGTCCTAACGCTAAACCGCCTGCGCCACCGCGTGATACTGCGGGTCGATGGCGGACTTAGGACTGGGCGCGATATCGTCATGGCGGCCATTCTCGGTGGGGAGGAGTTCGGCATCGGCACGGCTTCTCTGGTCGCCATGGGGTGCATTATGGTGCGTCAGTGCCATTCCAACACCTGCCCTGTTGGCGTTTGTGTTCAAGATGAAGCCTTGCGGGAAAAATTCACCGGCACGCCTGAGAAGGTCGTCAACCTCTTCTCCTTCATTGCCGAGGAAGTGCGCGAAATTCTAGCAGAATTAGGTGTGTCGGATTTGAGGGATATCATCGGCCGCACCGATCTTTTGGCGCAAGTCAGCCGTGGTGCTGAACATCTGGACGACCTCGACCTCAACCCGCTTTTGGCCCATGCCGATCCCGGTGAGTACTCCGCTTATTGCTCGCTTGAAGGCCGCAATGAAGTACCGGAGACACTGGATGCCCAGATCATCCAAGATGCCCAACCGCTCTTCTTGGACGGCGAGAAGATGCAGCTTCAATACACCGTCCGCAACACACACCGCGCTATCGGGACGAAGCTTTCATCCAAGATTACGCGGCAATTCGGCATGGCCAAACTAAACCCCGGCCATGTCACGGTAAGACTGCGTGGTTCCGCTGGTCAATCGCTAGGGGCCTGGGCCGTTCAGGGTCTAAAGCTCGAGGTTTTCGGGGACGCTAACGACTACGTCGGCAAGGGCCTCTCCGGCGGCACGATTGTCGTTCGGCCCATGACGGCCAGCCTCTTGGAAAGTCAAAAGAATACGATAATCGGTAATACCGTCCTCTACGGCGCAACTGCGGGCAGCCTCTATGCAGCAGGCCAAGCAGGCGAACGATTTTGCGTCCGCAACTCTGGTGCGCTGGCAGTCATCGAAGGCTGCGGCTCTAATGGTTGCGAATACATGACCGGCGGCATGGTTGCCATTTTGGGCACGGTGGGGTCGAATTTCGCGGCGGGGATGTCAGGCGGCATGGCCTTTGTTTATGATCCAAGTGGATTACTGCCGCAGCGAATCAATCCCGATAGCGTTATTTATCATCGCCTTGAGGTCGCGTATTGGGAAGAGGTGCTAAAGGATCTTATCGCCGATCATGCGAAAGAAACACAGTCGCGCTTTGCCGCCCAATTGCTCAATGACTGGATGCAAGAACGTGGGAAATTCTGGCAAGTGGTGCCAAAGGACATGTTGAGCCGTTTGGACGTCGCGACCCGCAAGCCAGAAGCAGCAGAAGAGCGAGCCTAGATTTTTCATTTTATCCACTGCAAATGAAGGTGGGGTGGTCTATTCAACGCAGGCGTAACGGTGTTATCGTCCAGCTGAGATGCGCCAATTATATCACCTATCAATCGAACCCACTTCCCGGATGGTTCGCATTTTCCTCGCCGAGAAAGGCCTGGAGTTCGAGCTGCGCAGTGAGAAATTTTGGGAGCGGCGGGAAGCTTTCTTGCGCCTTAACCCAGCCGGTGAAGTCCCTGTCCTGATTGACGCGGACGGAACGACGCTTTCGGGCGGGCGTGTCATTGTGGAGTATCTCGACGAGGTCTACGCCGAGCCGCCGCTGATCGGAAAAGATCCGATTGATAGGGCCGAAGTCCGGCGCCTTTTCGATTGGTTTGACCTAAAGTTCCACCGCGAAGTGGGGGCTCATCTGGTCGAGCAAAAAATTCTTAATCGCTTCTTGGGATTGGGCACACCCGATGCTGCGGCAATCCGGGCGGGGCTAAAGAATATTCATGTTCACCTGAGCTATATTGCCTGGCTGGCAGAGCGGCGAAGATGGCTAGCGGGTGACTATATGTCGCTGGCTGATATTATCGCGGCCGCGCATATCTCATCCGTCGACTATTTGGGGGATATCCCCTGGGAAGACCATCCAGGCGCCAAGGATTGGTACGCGCGCTTCAAATCCCGTCCTTCGATGCGCGGAATTCTAGCCGATCACATTTCAGGCGTTCGTCCGCCTGCGTATTATGCTGACCTCGACTTCTAAGCACTTACGTCCACGTCTGAATTAAAAGC
>CAXMNO010000343.1:0-4840 GCA_964194655.1 uncultured Acidimicrobiia bacterium | reverse complement strand
TCTTTTTGGCAACGACGTGCTGGCAGTTGGTGCCCTGCTGGAAGCACAGCGTCTTGGCATTGATGTCCCGGGCGATCTTTCGCTCATTGGCTTCGATGACCTTGAACTGGCAGCCCAGATCTCGCCCGGCTTGACCACGATCAGGGTGCCTACGGATGAAATGGGGCACCGGGCCGCAGAAAACCTGCTTCTGCGCCTTGGCAATAAAGAGGCGCCACACACACTCGAGATCGAAACCGAGTTGGTCTTAAGGGCAACGACAGCACCTGCTGGGTCACCGCCCATCGCTGACCCAGAGCAATGATTGACTTAACGAGGCCTGCGCGAATAATTGCTTTGAAGGTATTTTGATCGCATTTCAGTCGAAACCGGGACCAATCATGCCAAGACTTGTGCCGAAGTTTCTTGCAAAACTCCTGGTCAGCACAATTCTTAGCGCCGCCTTACTCGCGAGCGGGCAAGTGAATGCCGGTGAATCTGAAATCGAAGACCTCATCGATAAGGCAAAGAAAATCGTCACGCCCGCGCCGGGTGGACAAGGGCAGACAATTTCCGCGCATTACGAGGACTACCTGCCGGAGATCGTCTTTTTTGCGAGCGCAATGCCACCGCCGCCAAGCGCCTTTAAGCTCAAGCAACTAGAGAAGAAGGGCTTAGAGCCTGATCCGCCCGATCGACCGGTGGTGCTTGGCCGCCTTTACCGGCCAGAAAGCGAAGGACCCCACCCCGCCGTCGTCCTTCTTTCTGCGGCGCGCGGCATTTCGATCTGGGACGACACCTGGGCTGCGCGCCTGCGCGACTGGGGCTATCTGGTGCTTGATGTGGATTCACTCACACCGCGCGGGCTTTATTCCCATAATACGGGGGCGGGAGAAACCCCGCTCGGCGCGCAGAAAAGGCTCTTAAGCGCCTATCCACGCTCGCTCGATGCTGAAGGGGCGCGGCTGTTTCTTTCCGATAATGAGAACATAAAAGACGGGCGAATTGCCGTACTCGGCATGTCACAGGGCGG
This sequence comes from uncultured Acidimicrobiia bacterium, assembly GCA_964194655.1. Taxonomy (GTDB): domain Bacteria; phylum Pseudomonadota; class Alphaproteobacteria; order Kiloniellales; family Kiloniellaceae; genus JAJFGK01. Next base: position 3,828 of record CAXMNO010000343.1, on the reverse strand, counting down.
GCAAGCAGCTCTTCGCGCCGTGGCCGCTGAGCCAAACGTGAACATCGAGGGTCGTTTCGCAGCCGCCGTCGCCCTTTACCCAGCCTGCGATCAACTTCCCGGCGTCAAGGCGCCTGCTCTCGTACTCCTCGCCACCGAAGATGACTGGGTTAACATCAAGCACTGTGAGGCAAATTTGGCTCATATCAACACGCTGGAGATGCATGCTTATCCAGACGTCCATCACGGCTTCGACCAAGAAGGCAGCGAAAAAATCTTCCCCGGTCGCAATGCCGGCTACGACGAAGAAGCCGCTAACGATGCCATAGCGCGCATCAAGACCTTCCTAGCCCTGCACTTGGGAAACGAACAGCCCTAGTCTTTTGATAATACACGCTTTTCGGGCGCAAAACCGCTCACACTTTTGCTGAAAGTGCTCTAGCCTCGTTTTGTTTGTTTCAAGATTTTTTAAGAGAGAGCAAGGAGTGAAAGGCCGATTGCGAGCTTGGCGGCGCGTTTCCGGTTATTTTGCAAATATTCATAAGTGTCTATTTTTGCTGATAAAAATTATTTAAGTGAACAGTTGTTCACATTTCTTCTTGACTTGGAGTGCAAGTTCTCATTATATGTGAACGAATGTTCACTCATTTTAGGAATTGGAATGAGCAAACTTCGCAAAAGGTGGCACTCGCAAGAACAGCGGCAAGAGCGCCAAGCGCTGCTGATTGGGCCCATTAAGAGCTTCTTTAGCGCCTCAGGCGCATTCGCCTTTTTATGTGTGATCGTTCTATCTTTCACCATCATGCTCAATGGCATGGCGAATGGCTCGATCGCAGCCTCCGACAACGGTGAAGAGGAAAATCCCAGCCCCAAGCGCGTCGAATTTCCATCGGATAAAGAACTTTCAGCCCCACCATTTCCAACTCTTGGCGGACTTCAGCTCTGGCAAGACAGGGCCTACTACGCTGGATGGCGGGTTCAACGCCACGTCTGGACAGGGCATTATAGATTGCTCGACCCCGATAATCTTCGCCGCAGTTGGGGGGAGGAAACAGAGGTTCTGGGAAAATTCGAGAAAATTAAGGCCGATCCAGCCATTAAGCCGCGAGGCGAGCATCTCGTTATACTGCTGCATGGCTGGGGGCGGACCGCAGGCATGTTTGGAGATATGCGCGACGCTTTGGAGCGCGCGGGCTATGACGTCCACGCCTTCACTTATCCCTCCACCCGGGCTTCCCTTGCCGATCACGCGGTAGCCCTGGAGCACCTGATAGGAAATCTTCAGGGCACAGAGCGCGTATCCTTTGTAACCCATAGCCTGGGGGGCATTGTCTTGCGCAAGATGCTGGCCGGAGACCCGGCATTCCCCAACGAGGTCGAACTTCACCGCGCAGTCCTAATCGCAGCCCCCAATCAAGGCGCTGCGATTGCCGAGGCCCTCGTAGAATTCTCCCCCTTTCATTGGATCGGCGGCCCCGTTGCACGCGACCTCACCGACAAAGATCTGCGCAAACTTCCGCCTCCATCAATTCCTTTCCTCGTGATTGCAGGCGCACTGGGTGATGGCGAGGGGTGGAATCCCTTGATCGAAGGGGATGACGACGGCGTGGTCGCCCTGGCTGAAACCTACCTCGAAGGGGCTGAAGGGCATCTTCAGGTCGAGGAGATCCACACATTCATCGCCAATCATCCAAATTCGATTAGCGCGACGCTGAATTTCTTATCACCGGCTCCTTAGCCTCGTTCATCCAAAGGACAAATAGCCATGTTCGATTCTGCCTCCTTCTGGATCCTTCTCATTGCCTACGTCGGGCTCGCCCCGCTGCTGTCCTTTATTCTCGGCGTTGTCGCTTTCAGGCGAACCACGGCGCTAGGCCTGGAAGTCGCTTCGATGCGTATGCGTGGCCAAACAGCCGCTCCGATGCAAGAGGAGCAAGAAGTCCAAGAAGAGCCAGAGCCTGAGTCTCAAGAAGAGCTTCCCCTCGCCCAACCAGAAGAGGGCGAAATTAGTGAAGAAGGGCTGGAGTTCGCTGGCCCACCCCCTCTTGAGGAAGAGCCGGAGGCAGTCGAAGAACCTCAAGAAAGTGTCTCACCACCAAAGCTCCTATCGCCTGGATGGGAGCAACGCATCGCGTCACGCTGGATGCTTTGGCTGGGTGGAATGGCGTTGGCGCTGGGTGGCGGCTTTCTCGTCAAAGTCTCTATCGAAATGGGCCTGCTTGGACCGGGCTTGCGCTGTTTCCTAGGCGCTTTATTAGGCTTGGCACTCGCCATTGGGGGCGAGGTTTTGCGCCGCCGTCCGCTTCAAATAAAGCTGGCAGAGATCGCGCCAAACTACCTGCCATCAGCGATTTCAGCCGCTGGTATTGCAATTCTTTTTGCCTCGATCTACGCAGCCCACGGCCTCTATGGATTTTTCCCCGCCCTGATCGCCTTCGCGCTTCTTGGCGCCGTTGCCTTTAGCGCTGTGGGTCTAGCACTCTTACAAGGCCCCCTTATCGCAGCCTTGGGCCTCCTCGGCGGCTTTATCACACCGATCGTTCTTGAAAGCGGCAAGCCCTCTGCCTTGGCGCTTTTCGGCTTCCTCCTCGCCTTGACTTGCGCCTCCTTGGCCATCGCGCGCTATCGGCGTTGGGAATGGTTGGCCGTCATAGCCCTTTCAGGTGCCAATCTTTGGGCGACTCTATGGGCGGGCGCCATTTGGCAAGCAGGGAGCGTCCCCGTTTACAGCTTCTATCTTCTCTCGCTTGCGGTTGCGACGATTTGGTTCCGCCATGGCCTTCTCGTTATTCCCAAACCGCACCAAATTCAGGACAGCGGCCGCAGGTGGCCGAAGATTGACGCACTGGTCACACTCGCGATTGCGGGGCTGTTATTGAACACGTTCTTCTTCATCCGCCTTGAGCACTACGGGGTCTGGTCGCTTTCTACGCTTGCGATCTTGGTGGCCTTCGCCCTATTCCATGGCAGGCGCAGCGAGCATCTTTTCCTGCTGCCTGGTGTCGCAGCAGCAGCTGTGCTCTTCGTGCTCGCGACCTGGCATTTGCCGCAGTTTGTCCCGGGTGCGGAGCCCCTAATTAGCATGGAGAGCAGTATCCTTCCGCATCCGCGCATCCCCATCGTGCCGCCGGTATTCTTGACCTTCACTTTGGTTTCCATGGGATTTGCCTTGTTGTTCGGTGCCTGCGGTTATCTGTTCCGCCAAGGCGCGCGGATGCCAGGGGCTTGGGCCTCCTTTTCGGCACTCCTACCGCTGGCCATTTTCGTCGTTGCCTATTGGCGTATCGAGCATTTTGAAGCTTCACTTCCTTGGGCCGTTGCCAGCCTCGTCCTGGCTGGGCTCTTCCTGGTAGCCGCGGTTCGCAGCGATAAGCAGGGGGAGGTCATGCGCGGTGCCCTTGGTGCCTACGCCGTTGCCACGACCGCAGCTATTGCGCTCGCAGCAACCATGGAGCTTCGCGAAGCCTGGCTGACAGTTGCACTCTCTCTCATGCTCCCCGTTATTGCCTGGATCGATGAACGATTGGATCTCAAAGCTTTGCGCTTGACGGCGGGCCTAATCGCTGGTGGCGTGATCATCCGCCTCCTGTTCAATCAGGCGATTCTTTCAGGCAGCCCCATCGGTGATCCCCTCTTTAACTGGTTGCTTTATGGCTATGGCGTTCCGGCTGTGGCCTTTATTTGGGCAGCACGCCTCTTTGCGCCCCGTGCCTCAGACATCTTGATTTCAATATTCGAGGCAGGTGCCGTTCTCTTCACGACGTTGCTTGTCACTTTCGAAATCAGGTCCTTCTTCCAAGGCGGTGTCATCGGCTACGGCTCCTTCAATTGTGTGGAGCAAGCAACGCA
>CAXMNO010000342.1:0-7944 GCA_964194655.1 uncultured Acidimicrobiia bacterium | reverse complement strand
GTCGATTGCCCCGCCGGCAGAAATGAGGCAAGCCAGATAGCCATTAACGTCGCCGATTGTGTGGTCACACCCTTAAACGATTCTTTTGTCGACTTAGATCTCTTAGCCGTGCTTGAGCCAGGAACACTTGCGTTCCGCCGTTTGGGGGCCTTTGGCGAGGCTATTGTTGAAGCACGCCGTAGCCGCACACTTCAAGGGCTTGGCGATCTGGATTGGATTGTGCTTCGCAATCGCCTGACCAATATAGATTCTCGTAATAAGGCCCGCATGGCCGATGCCATGGTTGACCTCGCCGCGCGCCTCGACATGCGCCCAGGACCCGGCCTGAGCGAGCGCGTCATATACCGCGAGCTCTTTTTAGAAGGGCTGACACTTCTTGATTTGAGGCGCAAAGGTGTGGCCCAACGTCTTTCACTTTCTCACGTAGCAGCACGTCAAGAGCTGCGGGCACTCCTCGATTTGATCCTGTTTCCCAAATCTGCTGAAGCGCGGAAGAGCATACCGCAGGCCGTATAAAAACCAGTCTGCGAAACCCGGCTCGATTAAGGCTGAAAAAATTAACTGACCCCAGCTAGTCGCAAGTCACTAAATAGTAAATTCAGATTAAGACGATGTTTCATTTATCTGTAGTTGTATCTTCGCCCAAGAGAGATAGGGCATTTTTTTGCAATTGGATCTCGTTGTCGCCGTTCTTCGTCAACCTTTCCCATAATACAACGGTTTTTTTTATTATGACACGCGACAAGCAAAGCGTGTTATGGTCTAATCGTTAGTGATTAGTCTTATCAAGCCGGTATTTTTAGGAGGTGGGCGGAAATGGCGCCTTCGAAGGTGTTTGACAGTTTGTGTCCATCGAAGCCTGACGTTACAGATTCAGCTACAGATTCAACGGAAGGGAAAGACGAAAGCGAAGACCTGCGCACTCGAATTGCCGCACTGGAAGAAGCGTTAAGTGAGCGCGACAGCCGCCTGCGGACGACCCAGGCACAGCTAAGCGCAATTCTCGACTACTCTTCTGCTGGCATTTTTATATTATTGGCCGGGATGGCCGCTACACCCTCGCCAATAAAGCCTATCAGAAGCTCTTGGGACGGGATGAATCAAAAATCCTCGGACACAGCATTGATAATTTCGTGCCAGATCATCTCCTGCCCCAGCTGAAGGCCGCAGATCAAAAGGTTTTTAGCGAAGGGCAACCGGTCTCAATAGAATTGGAAATAGAGCTGCAATCTGGCCAAGGCCCGTGCCGCGTACATTGCGCAAAATTCCCGATCCTCGGAGAAGATGGCAAGATTGTCGCAATCGGCGGTGTCGTTAGCGATGTCGGCGATATTGTGCGCACCGAAATGGCGCTGATCGAAAGTCGCGAAGCCCTCGCTCGCGCGCAATCGGTCGCAAAAATTGGGAACTGGCGCCGATCCTTCGAAGGAAGGCGCCTTATTTCTTACTCGGATGAATTCGCCCACCTCCATGGCGTCAAGCCGTGTGATCTCAAGCAATTCATAAAGGTTCAGTTTGAGGAAGTTATTCATCCAGGCGATCGGGCCCGAGTCACAGAAGCACTTGAAAATGCCTGCGCCTTAGGGGCTAACTATGAGATCGACTATAGAATCACCCGACCAAACGGCGCAGTCCGCCACTTACACGAGATCGGCGAGGTCGTAGAAAACTGCCAAGACAGACCAGTCGAGCACGTAGGTACAGTTCAAGACATCACTGAACGTGTACGTGCGGAAAGTGAGCTTCGCGAAAGTGAGGCCAAGCTCAAAGCTATTATGACTAACGCGCCTGTCGTGATATCTTTGAAAGATCTCGAATGCCGTTTTGTTATGGTCAATGAAGCATTCGAGGAAAATACCGGCTTCAAAACTGAGAGCGCAATCGGACGCACGGCAAAAGAGCTCTTCGGCCCTCTCTATGGGTCGGGTGATGCATTTGATTTCCAGGTGATCGAGACCGGCAAGCCGGTTCGCAGGGAAATAACTGTGCCCTGCAAGGATGGTCCCCGCCCCTACATTTCCATAAAATTTCCCGTTCTCGATGCTGAAGGTAGTGTTGCCGGTGTCGGCACGATAATGCTGGACATCAGTGAACAAAAGGCCGCCCATTTCGCTCTTCTTCAGGCGCACGACGAACTCGAAAGCCGGGTGAGATCCCGGACACTTGAACTTCAGCTCGCCAACGAAGCTTTACGCCAGGAAGTCGAAGAACGCCAAAAAGCGGAAGAAACCGCACGAGCCAGCGAGACCCAGTTACGCCAGGCGACGCGTATGGCACGTATTGGCGTTTTCGTTTGGGACAATCAGAAAGAAGTCTTTAGTTACTGCTCGGAAGAATTGGCCGGCTTAATGGGACAAACAGTCGAGGAATTTCTCGGCAGGAATGGCACGATAGAAGGCGTTAGAAAGGCAATTCACCCAGACGATCACGATCATTATTTCTCCACGCTGGATTTAGCTTCGAAAAAGCGGCGATCCTATGACGTAGAATTTCGCGTCACGACGCCTGATGGCTCGATTCGTCTTTGGCGTGAGCAAGGTGAGCCTGTTTACGACGAAGCTGGCAAAGTGTCTCAAACCTTTGGTGCGATCCAAGATATAACGGACCTGCGTCGCACAGAAGACGCTTTGAGAGAAAGTGAAGGCCGCCTGCGCGCGGTGCTTGACTACTCGCCCGCTACCGTTTGGATGAAAGATTTTGACGGTTATTTGCGCGTTGTTAACCAGCGGTTTTGCGAGCGATATGGAGTTGAACGCGAAGATCTCATCGGGACGACACTCGATCAAATCCATGCGCCTGAAGTTATGGACCAGCTTGATGCCCTCGGTGCGCGTTTGCAGGAAACAGACGAGGTTCAGCATGAGGAAATAGAAGTCACACTACCCGACGGGGCAAAGCGGCGCGTCTTGTTTCACATATTTCGCGTTCGCGATCGCGAAATGAATGATATCGGCATTGGCTCAATCGGATTGGACGTGACCGAACTGCGCGAGGCCGAAGCGAATTTAGGCCAAGCGCAGAAGCTGGAAACAGTCGGCACACTAACCGGAGGCATTGCCAACGACTTCAATAACCTCCTCGCCATTATCATGGGTAATGCGGAAATGCTGAGGCTCCGCTATGGCGAAGGAGAGCCCATTACGGAGGAGCTGATTAGAGCAACAAGGCGTGGCAAAGAGCTAACGCAGCGTCTGCTTGCATTTTCACGCCGCCAGGCCCTCTCGCCGAAATCCATCGATGTTGCGGAGTTGATCACCAACCTCTCCGCCATGATGGGGCGCACCTTGGGAGAGACGGTTGCAATCTCTTGCTGCTCCAGCGCAGAGCTTTGGCCGGTGCTTGTCGATCCAGGACAGCTGGAAAACGCGGTCCTCAACCTTGCCATCAACGCAAGTGATGCTATGGAGAATGGCGGAGAGCTTAGATTTGAACTGACAAATCGCAAAATAACTGCGGGCGAATTCGAAGAGCTTGCGGCGGGCGACTATATCCAGGTCATTGCGCGAGATAACGGGCACGGTATGAAATCGGAAGTCTTGGTGCGCGCTTTCGACCCCTTTTTTACAACAACAAGCGTCGGCGAGGGCTCTGGACTTGGCCTATCGATGGTCTATGGCTTTTTGAAGCAATCAGGTGGCCACGTCATCTTGGAAAGCAAACTCGGGAAGGGAACTGCGGTGATCCTTCTTTTGCCACGCGGCGAGCCCGCAGAGGATCAGAGTTTACCATTTCCGAGAAAGGAGAACGCAGACCCGCTCGGCAATGGCGAGCGCATCTTGGTGGTGGAAGACGACGAGGACCTGCGCCGCCTTACTTGTCTTTTGCTACGTGAACTTGGCTATGAAGTGGAAATAGCTGGTAGTGCACAAGAAGCCTATGAAAATTTGCAGGAAGCAGAAAAACCCTTCGATTTGCTTCTCTCCGATGTCGTGCTCCCAGGCGGACAGAGTGGCTTGGACCTCGCGTCCCAAGCTGAGAGTCTTAATCCTTCTTTAAAGACCGTCTTCATGTCCGGCTATCCTGAACAAGCGCTCAGGCGGAAAGGCGCAGATAGATCGATGAACAAAATTATAGAAAAGCCGTTTCGCCAGTCCGAGCTGGCACAATTTTTACGCAGCGTTTTGGACGAGCCTAAATCGAAGACCAACGCAGCCGTTCGCAGTTAAGGCGCATCGACGATTTGCTGGCTTAAGGGGGTAAGAGAAATCAGGCCTCTCGTCTCGCGGCAAGCCCTTCCAATATGTCGAACCTTAACCCCTTCTCGCTGCACAACTTTCGATGTTTGCCAGCATTCGCGAATGTGGCGATCCGGGGCGGTGGCGCCATTCTCACGCTCATCTGTGATTTGATCACCTGTGGCACTAATAACAGTGACCTCGATAACATCCGTATCATAGAAATCAGAACTGCGACGTTGCCAAATCGGCAAACCGCCTTTTAGCGATTTAATGTGGCGGTGCCGGATACTTTTCCGGAAGTCGCGTGATCGGTGCTTTTTAATAGTGCCCTTAGCTATAGTGCTTCTCTTTGGCGCAAGACCGCTTTTATGACGTATGACCTTGGCGCGCCTTCTTATTTCATTAAAAGCACGCGCAGCACGGCTGGTGTTGCGAAAGCTCCGATTTACCCGGTGGTGGCGACGAGATAGGCCTCTTTGAGCCTCATGCAAGCTATGCGAATAGACGTGGTGGGCGCTGCGCGCGACGAGAGACCCTCGATCGTCGCCGGCCATCGACGGTCCCCCGGCAAAGCCGAGAGTAGCAAAGCCGAGAGTAGCAAAGAGTGCCACTGCGTAAATCAGTCTCACGAAGGTTGCGCCTTTTCCTCGAAAATAGAAACGCACCTTACTATGGCATATGGGTAAGGGTTCTGGGAATTTGAAGCGCTTAAACGCCGGGCGAGCCCGCGCACTGAGCCCCAGTGGGGCACAAGCCTCTCCCTTCGAGAAGCGGCATATGGAAATTTTTTTTGAATTTATTGCAGGTTTTTATTGTTCTTAGTGCGACATTTTGTATCTTATTTTCCCCAGGCAGGCGATTGACTTAAAATGCCTGGGCCGCACCAAACTTCAAAGAGGGAGCAAGCTTGATGCAACGTGATACGGAGCGCAAGCAATTCGACGATCCCCCGAAGACTTTCGGTTTCTTTCTCCATCCGCACTTTTCCATGCTGGGCTTTACCTCAGCAGTGGAACCTTTGAGGTCCGCTAATCGTCTTGCGGGTCAAAAGCTTTACGATTGGAAAATCATTTCGCGGGACGGTGCCCCTGTCCCTTCCTCATCCGGGATCGAGATTGTTCCCCACGGCGGCATCGAAGACTTTGAAATTTTGCCTATAGTTCTGGTGGTGGCTGGACTTTCCGCTCAGCTTATCAACGACAAGAGGGTTTTTGCATGGCTAAGGCGGCTCGCCCGCCTGGGCAGTCAAGTCGGCGCCCTTTCAACGGGGAGCTATACACTGGCAAAGGCCGGACTTTTAGATGGCCACCGCTGCACGATCCATTGGGAAAACCTGACAGGATTTCAGGAAGAATATCCGGAGATTGAGGTAACGGGGGAGATTTTTGAGATCGACCGCAACCGTCTCACCTGTTCAGGCGGGACGGCCTCACTCGATTTGATCCTAAGTCTCATGACGATGGACCATGGCCGTGAACTGGCAACCCAAGTAGCGGAACAGTTTATTCACGAGCGCATTCGCGATCGCCATGACCAACAGCGCATGAGCCTTCGCAGCCGCCTAGGGATCAGTCATCCCCGCCTGCTAAAAGTCATCGAACTGATGGAGAATAACTTGGAAGAGCCACTCCCGCGTTCCGAGTTAGCGAAGCTTACAGGCCTTTCAACACGCCAATTGGAGCGCCTTTTCCGCAAGTATTTAGGCCGCACACCTACCCGGTATTATCAAGAACTCCGGCTTCTTCGCGCCCGCACACTTCTCAGCCAAACATCGCTTTCGATCTTAGACGTAGCACTGGCCTGCGGCTTTGTATCGGCATCCCACTTTTCCAAATGCTATCGCGAGTTTTATGCCCGCACACCGCGTGAGGAACGCCAAGTTCCGCCCCTAGGCTAACGCGCGAAATTTATCCGTTAACTGCTTTTCCGGAAAACCCGCCGGTGGTTCTTTCTGGCCCTTCCCTTGCCCCGCGTCCCATGTTAAATGAGGAAACAAAGTTGTATAGACAACTTTGCCAAATTTGCTATTGCCTAATCTATTACTGAAAGCGCATCCATGAGCCAAAGTGTGGACGACCCCCAATCAGCTCCCTTCACCCTTTCACCAGGCCAGCTTAGCTTGGCCGACATGCTTAGCTTGCGCGACGGGCGGAGTTCTATCGCGCTAGCACCTGAAAGCATGAACAACGTTGCACGTGCGGCAAAAGTTGTGGCGGACGTCCTAGAAAACGGCGAAGTTGTCTACGGCATAAATACAGGCTTCGGCATTCTTGCGCGTGAGACAATTCCGAACGATCAAGTGTGCGAACTTCAGCGGCGCTTGGTCATTTCCCACGCCGCCGGGGTCGGAAAGCCGTTACCAGATTCTACAGTGCGGCTTGTTCTAGCCCTGAAAATTAATAGCCTCGCGCGCGGCTTTTCTGGTGTTCGTCCCATCGTTTTAGATCATCTGATGGCGCTCTATAACAATGACCTTTTGCCGGTGATCCCAGAAAAGGGATCCGTCGGTGCCTCTGGTGATTTGGCGCCCTTGGCGCACATGTCCGCCGTCCTGCTTGGCGTGGGCGAGGTGACGTTGAAAGGTGAGCGCCTGTCCGCCGCTGAAGGCTTAAAGCGCATTGGGCTTCAGCCCCTGCCGTTAGCGGCGAAAGAGGGGCTGGCTCTCCTAAACGGAACGCAAGTCTCAACCGCACTCGCCCTTGAAGGCCTTTTCCAGATTTCAGACCTTTTCGCAGCAGCTATCGCAGCGGGTGCGCTCTCGCTTGATGCGGCCAAAGGCAGCCCCGTGCCCTTCGATGCGCGCATCCACGAGGTTCGTGGCCAGCCTGGACAGATCGCCGTTGCCGCCTTGCTTCGCGAAGTAATGCAGGAAAGCGAAATTCGCGAATCCCATATCGATTGTTCGCGCGTGCAAGACCCCTACTCACTCAGGTGCCAGCCGCAAGTTATGGGCGCCATACTCGATGCGATGGGTTATGCCGCGGGCGTGTTGGAGCGTGAAGCCAATGCCGTTTCCGACAACCCCTTGGTCTTCGCTGATGAGGGCGATGTTCTTTCCGGCGGTAATTTTCATGCCGAACCTGTCGCTATCGTAGCGGATCTCTTAGCGCTAGCAGTAGCGGAAATTGGCGCAATTTCAGAGCGGCGGATCGCACTTCTCACCGATGCGAATATGAGCGAGCTTCCTGCCTTTTTGGTGGCCGAACCCGGGCTTAACTCCGGATTCATGATCGCGCACGTCACCGCAGCCGCACTCGCAGCAGAAAACAAGACCCTGGCCGTTCCAGCTTCAGTCGATAGCCTGCCAACCTCCGCCAATCAGGAAGACCACGTCTCAATGGCAACCCACGGCGCCCGGCGACTAACAGCAATGGCGGAGAATACACGCAATATTGTCGCCATCGAACTCCTTGCAGCCGCTCAAGGGATCGAGTTCCGGCGCCCGATGAAAAGCTCGGAAATTCTGGAACAGGTCATGGAGAAAATCCGCGCACGCGTGCCGTTTAGGCGTGAAGACCATTACTTCGCCCCAGATATCGCCGCAATTGAAAAGCTTGTCGCAACAGGCGAATTGAACAAAACATTGAGGACCGCCGCGACCCCAGATTTACTGAACCTCCGAAATGGCGAGCGCGGCTAAGGTTTTAGGGCGTTGCAGCCCTATGGTCGCCGTTTTTCTTCAAGACTTTTCAAAGCCTCCGCTGCTTCATCAATCAAGTGATCGATGATCGCTTCTGCGGGCATAGGTTCTTCTGCAAAGCAGGCA
>CAXMNO010000341.1:0-4289 GCA_964194655.1 uncultured Acidimicrobiia bacterium | reverse complement strand
TGGTTTTGTCGGCTTCATCGTTTGGGCGCACCACATGTATGCGGTTGGTCTCGCCGTTGATACGCGGGCCTACTTCACAGCGGCAACCATGGTCATCGCGGTTCCTACAGGCGTTAAGATCTTCTCGTGGATTGCGACAATGTGGGGCGGTTCTATCCGCTTCACCACACCGATGCTTTTCGCACTCGGTTTCATCTTCCTCTTCACCGTGGGTGGTGTGACCGGCGTGGTGCTCGCGAACGCGGGTATGGATGTGGCACTTCACGATACTTACTACGTCGTGGCCCACTTCCACTACGTGCTCTCCATCGGTGCCGTCTTCGCGATTTTCGCTGGCTTCTATTACTGGTTTGAGAAGATGACCGGTAAGACTTTCCCCGAAATGGTGGGCAAGGTGCACTTCTGGCTGATGTTTATCGGCGTCAACGTGACCTTCTTCCCGCAGCACTTCTCGGGTCTGCAAGGCATGCCGCGCCGTTACGTCGACTATCCGGTCGCCTTTGAGCTTTGGAATCAAATCTCCTCTTACGGAAGCTACATTACTTTCGCCGGAACGATCCTCTTCTTGGTGACGGTTTGCTATGTCCTTGCCGCTGGCAAGAAGAGCGAGCAGGCAAATCCTTGGGGCGAGGGTGCTACAACGCTGGAATGGTCGGTATCTTCACCGCCGCCGTTCCACACTTTCAGTGACTTACCGCGCATCCGCTAGGACCGCTGGGAATTTGAGACTTTAGGAGTTTTGGTGTGATGTCCGAAACCGCATTGAGGCAGATAAACCAGGACGAGATAGCCCCCCAGGCTGTCGTCGGTTTGGAGGCGTCTGCCACGGTGAAGGATTTCATCCAGCTTCTTAAGCCTCGCGTGATGTCGCTGGTTGTCTTTTCTGGGTTCGCCGGGCTCTTTGTTGCGCCTGGTGAGATCCATCCGTTGTTGGCCGCCGTTGCTGTCCTTTGCATCGGGGTTAGCGCGGGTGCGGCCGGTGCCGTCAATATGTGGTATGACCGCGACATCGATGCCATTATGGCGCGCACCAGCCACAGACCCATTCCATCGGGCCGAGTTAGGCCCGACGACGCGCTGGCTTTCGGCGTTATTTTGAACCTCTTTGCCGTAATGCTGATGGGTTTGGCCGTTAACTGGTTGGCGGCGATATTGCTGGCTGTGGCGAGTGCTTTTTATATCTTTATCTATACGATCTGGTTGAAGAGACGCACGCCGCAGAACATCGTGATCGGAGGTGCTGCCGGTGCATTCCCGCCGATGATCGGCTGGGCAGCTGTAACCGGTGATATCAGCGTGGGGTCGATTGTCCTTTTCGCCATTATCTTTATGTGGACGCCGCCACATTTCTGGGCGCTCGCGCTCTATCGCGATGGCGACTACGCCAAGGCAGGCGTCCCGATGCTCCCAGTCGTGGCCGGGCGGGCAGCGACCAAAAGGCAGATCTTGCTCTATACGGTATTGCTGTTGCCCTTGACGGTTTTGCCAAGCTTCTTGGGGATGGCTGGGCTCCTCTACGGCATTGGCGTGAGTGTGCTTGGTGTGTGTTTCCTGTTACTGGCTCTTAAGGTTCTCTACAGCCGTGATAGCCGTGCGCCGCGCCAATTATTTGCCTATTCGATCCTTTATCTTTTCCTTTTGTTCGGTCTTTTGATTATCGACCGTTCGCCTGGCTATTTACCGGGCCTGCTTGGGTGAAGGGATAATTGCAGCCGTGATGGAAGATAGAAATATGGCAGACACCGAAAAGCACCAAGTGGAACAGCGCCGGCGCCTGAAGGCCCGGAATTGGGCCTTGTTCGCCGTATTGGCGGCTTTCGTCGTGCTGGTTTATTTCGTTTCGATCGTACGTATGGGAGGCGCTGGGACATGAGCGACCCTAAGCTGCAAAAGGAACTGACAGCGGGCGCAGGGCGCAATCGGCGTGTCGGTATCTTGCTTTCCGCCGTGGTCGCGGGGATGGTTGGCCTCAGCTTTGCGTCGGTCCCCTTGTACAAGCTGTTCTGTCAGGTGACGGGCTACGGTGGAACGACACAAGTAGCAGAGGCCTTGCCCGATGAAGTCGGCGACCGGGTCATCAAGATCCGCTTCAACGCCGATATCAATCGTGATTTGGCATGGGAATTTCAGCCCGTCCAGCGCGAAATTGAAATCAAGGTTGGCGAGGTCGGACTGGCTTTTTACCGGGCGCGCAATACCGCGAATCGGCAATTGACGGGGACCGCCGTATTCAACGTCGTGCCCTTGAAAGCGGGTGAATACTTCAACAAGGTCCAGTGTTTCTGCTTTGATGAGCAGACCCTTCAAGCTGGCCAAGAAGTTGATATGCCGGTGTCTTTCTTTATCGACCCAGCCATTAACGATGATCCGAATTTGGACGACGTGCGGACTATTACGCTTTCCTACACCCTTTTCCGCAGTGACGTGGATGAGGAAGAGGTGGGAGAGGAGATTTCAGATGCAACTGGGCAACGTCCCAGCGTGGAAGGGACGCAAAGCGCGTCGCTTGCCAAATAGAGAATTCAACGATGCCAGGGAGGAGGGATGTCCCTGGAATGAGAGTGAGGGGATAAAATGAGCGCAGGTCACGAGCAAAACCACCCATATCACCTGGTGGACCCAAGCCCTTGGCCCTTCCTGGGCGCGGTCTCGGCGGGCACGTTGGCGACTGGTCTGGTTCTCTTTATGCATGAGATTACCAACTGGGTCTTGCCGATTGGCATTGTCATGCTTCTCTTCACCATGTTCGTGTGGTGGCGCGATATTATCAAGGAAGCGCACAGCGGTTTTCATAACAAGGTCGTTCAACTCGGCCTGCGCTATGGCATGGTCTTGTTCATCGCCTCCGAGGTGATGTTCTTCTCGGCCTTTTTCTGGGCCTTTTTCGATGCCAGCTTCTATTTCGATCAGGCTATTCAGTGGGAGCGGGTGCTTTACACCGAGGGTGTGTGGCCACCTGCGAGCATCGAGCCGATTCCAGCCTTCGGTCTCCCGCTTTTGAATACCATGATCTTGCTGCTGTCGGGCTGCACAGTCACCTGGGCGCATCATGGTTTGATAAATGGTGACCGCCGGGCGCTTATCGTTGGTCTGATTATCACGATTGCCTTGGGCCTCTTCTTTTCGGCGATCCAGGCGTATGAGTACGTCCACGCTAGCTTCGCTTTTGATGGTGGCGGGATTTATCCTTCGGCCTTCTATATGGCGACCGGTTTTCATGGTGCGCATGTTATCTTTGGCACGACCTTCTTGATCGTCTGTCTTTTGCGCGCCTTGAAGGGGCACTTCACGCCGGAACATCATTTTGGTTTTGAGGCCGCCGCCTGGTATTGGCACTTTGTTGACGTGGTGTGGATTTTCCTCTTCACCTTCGTCTATTTCTGGTTTGGGGTCGCTTAGGCACCTCCAGCGAAGCGAGGAATTCGTCAATGACCTCCCCCGTCAGCGCGGGCTTAAAGGGTAAATGCCCGCGCTGCGGTCGGGGGCCTCTTTTTTCCGGCCTTTTGACCGTCCGTTCGTCCTGTTCCGCTTGCGGGCTGGATTTGAGCAAGCAGGATGCCGGTGACGGGCCTGCCGTCTTTATCATTTTCATCCTTGGTGCCATCATGGTGCCGCTCGCACTGGTCGTTGAATTCAAACTCACCCCTCCTCTTTGGGTTCATATCATCATCTGGCCGCCGGTGGTCCTCGGCGGCGCGATAGTCATGCTGCGGCCCTTGAAGGGCCTGATGATCGCCTTGCAATACCGCTATAAGGCCAGCGAAGGTGGTCACATCGACTATGACTGAGGGGGACCTGGGGCAGAGGCAATTTCGCCCGACGTTCTGGGCAAGCCTCGTGACACTTGCGGCTTTAATCACTCTTGTCGCCTTGGGGAGTTGGCAGTGGCAGCGGCTGGGCGAAAAGGAAGCGCTAATTGCAGAGCTGAAAGCGCGGATTGCAACCCCTGCCGCAAGCTTGCCGGTCGATCTCTCAGATCCTGAAGCTATCCGTTTCCTCAAGGTCAATTTGGTGGGGCGCTATCTTCACGATAAGGAAATGCGCCTGACTAACCGGGTTCGGGACAAGGTCGTCGGGTTGCACATCGTCACCCCCTTCGAACTCACGGACGGCCGGGTAATATTGGTCGATCGTGGCTGGGTACCGTTGAATTTGGAATCGCCTGAATCGCGGCCCGACTCGCTACTTGAGGGTCCTCGCGAAGTCACAGTTCTTTTGCGTGCCGGTGGATTTTCTGGCCCTGAGTTTTTACGGCCAGTGAATGATCCATTGAAGAATACTTTTCATTG
>CAXMNO010000340.1:0-2548 GCA_964194655.1 uncultured Acidimicrobiia bacterium | reverse complement strand
TCGCAAGTCCGGCGCGGGCAAGGAGCGTCATGAGAACGGGAAGCTGAAAGCAAAGCCCAAAGGCGAAAATCAGCTTCATCAGCAAAAAGAAATACTGATCGATCTTCGCTTCAAGCTCAATCGGCAAACCGTTGCCCGCTGGGTCTTGCGTCAAGGAAAAGCCCAAGAGGAAGTCGATCGCGAGCGGAAAGATAATGAAATAAACCAGCGCCCCACCAATGAAGAAAAGGATGGGGCTGGCAATCAAAAAGGGCGCAAAAACAGAACGCTCATGCTTATAGAGACCAGGCGCCACAAACATCCAAATCTGACTTAAGAAGACAGGGCAAGTTATGAAAAGTGCCGTAAAGAACGCCACCTTGATATAGGTAACAAAGCCCTCCAGGAGTCCGGTGATGATGACCCGTTGCTTTTCGGTTGGCACGCCGTGGTTCACCATGCCCTCACCCAAGGGAGCGGACAGGATAGAGAAGATATGCTCTGCAAAATAGAACGCGCCAAGAAAGACGATTAAAAGCGCCACCACACTGTACAGCAGACGTTTGCGCAACTCGACCAAATGATCGAGCAGCGGCATTTTATCGCCGTCTTCTATATTTCCAGCCACACCTTAATCCTATGCGTGAGATTTTTTGTCTAAATCGTCTTTTTCCTTAGAAGAAGACTCTTCGGCAACCGCACCACCTTCAGCGGCAGTTCCCGATTCTTCAGGCGGTCTAAGCGAACTAGCCGGGGCGATATTCAAAGGTGTCTCGACGACGCTCGAAGAACTCATTTCAGAGCTGTCAGTGGAAGACTGATCGCTAGCATCCGCTTCGCTTTCTCCCGACTGGGTCAGATTATCCTTAGCTTCGCGCTCACTCGCCCGGGCCTCATTTTGCAGACTTCCTATAGATTCGCCAACGACCCCGGTAGGATCGATGGTATCGGAAATAGTCTTATTGAGTGAGCCACTGCTAATGCCCTGCACAGCCTTTTGGGCGTCTTCCAATTCAGCATCGCGGATCATCTGATCGAAGCCTGACTGCACATCACGCGTCATGCCACGCAGCTTCTTAACCCAGCGTGCCACCATACGCATAGCTTTCGGCAGCTCTTTTGGCCCAAGGATCAGCAAAGCGATCAGGGCCACCACTGCCATTTCGGACCAGCCAATATCGATCATCGGTCTCTAGCGATCAAAAGGGGCGCAAACGGCTGATTAGCCGTTTGCAGCCTTATCGTTTTCTTCGACGCTAGCTGCTGCAACGCTTGCGCCCTCATCAATCGCTTTCGTGTCGGACGCCTCGCCTTGCGCAGCTTTCTTTCCCTCGTCCTTCAAGCCCTTTTTAAAGGCTGTGATGCCAGAGCCGACATCACCCATAATTTTCTTAATCTTGCCGCCGCCGCCAAACAGCAGAAGCGCGACAGCCAACACGATCAACCAATGCCAAATGCTAAAGCTCCCCATCCGGGATCTCCTTGTTGTTCAATTCCTATGGCGCGCACTCGAAGCACGCCCGCGCCGGACTATGGCAAAAAGCCTCTGCTAGCGCAACGTCCTCACGCGACGATCTTTATTTAGTAATTCAACTTGGCTTTATGTAGTCTTTTGTCGTGGAAAGACAAAGGTCTGTGAATGATCGAGTGACACCTGCAAAAGATCATCCTCCGGCGGTAAAAACCGGCCAGGAATACGGGCGTGCAAGTGAGGATCATGCTCATGCCAATCAAGAGGCGCCAAGTGAACCAGGCTTGTGCGGCCAAGCATGCGCGATGCCATAACGCGCGCCAAATTCTCCCGAGCGCCGTTTTCTTGATTGGGGGGTGCCAGACGCAACGCCTCGGGGCGAATGAGGATCTCGACCTCGGTTCCATCGCCGAATCCCTCTGCAGCCACGATACCAAAGGGTGTCTTTACCGAACCTCCTTCGACGACGCCTTCCAATTGATTGATATCGCCGAAAAATCCGGCAACAAATCCATCTTCAGGGAGGCAATAGAGATCGACTGGCTGCCCGAGCTGCACGATTCGCCCCTCACGCATCAAGGCAATGCGATCGGCCATAAACATCGCCTCCTCCGGATCGTGCGTCACCAATAAGGTGGCAGCCCCGCTTTCTTTGAGAATATGAAGGGTATCGTCGCGGATCTGATTGCGCAGCCGGTAATCCAGTCCTGAAAAGGGCTCATCCAGTAGCACGACTTTCGGTTCAGGCGCCAAGGCGCGCGCTAAAGCGACGCGCTGCTGCTGTCCACCAGAAAGTGTATGAGGAAAGGCTTCGCCATAATTCTCCATGCCAACTTGGGCCAGAGCTTTTTTACATCTCGTCCGTTTTTCACTCGCGGGGATTTTTTGAAGCCCGAATGCGACATTTTCAAAGACTGAGAGATGCGGAAAAAGCGCATAGTCCTGAAAAACCAGGCCGACACCACGCGATTCGGGTGGCACATTGGTACCATTCCCTGCCACGGCCTGTCCTTCCATGAGGATGCGGCCTTGTTGCAGTAGCTCTAATCCGGCGGCCAAACGCAACACCGTCGTCTTACCGCAGCCCGAAGGTCCAAG
>CAXMNO010000339.1:0-4351 GCA_964194655.1 uncultured Acidimicrobiia bacterium | reverse complement strand
TCGTTGAGAACATTAAAAGGGCACTGACCTCATGGCTCATGCGATTGGCGCCCCTTTGACGTCAGCGACATTCTTGAAAAAAGTCGCCACCGCCTGCAGGAGCATCATCACAATGCCAAAAGTCATGATGATCTTGATAGGAGCCAGATAAGGCGCCCATGCGGAGTAATGCTTTTGCCCATATTCAAGGGCGTAGGTCGTACTGGAAATACCACCGTATAAAAGAAACGACAGATAGAAGATGAGGCAGAAGACGGTAATCGCGTCGGCAAAGGCCTTTCTGCGCGACGACCACCGGCCATAAAGCAGATCCATGCGCACATGGGAATCGAGCTGCATGGAATAGCCGCCGCCCAGCAGGTAATAGCTCACCATCGTGAACTGTGCCATCACCACAATCCAAAGGAAGGAGACGCCGAACATCGTCCGCGAAATAGAAGATAAAAGCAGAATGCCCATCATGGCGAAGACGAGGTACATCGCAGCCCGCCCGATGATCCGGTTTATCTTATCGATAAAGCGTACGTAGGTGATTATGGGTCCAGGCATTGTCACCCCCACTCCACAAATCACGCACTAGATCACGCACTTCCTCCAGCTTCGATGCCGGGGGCCAGCAGGTCAAGTAACCCTTTCAACTTTTTGGTGCTACCAACACTGCGATCACTATTTTGACGCTTATGGCCCTCATACTTCAGTTGGCGCGCCACTTTAGGACTTGCAGCCTTGACGGCGCGAAGGAGAAGATCTGCCAGGCGCTGGGCCATGACTTGCCGCCGCTCGCCGTTCGAGACGATGTCACTTCGGATCTCCAACATAACGTTCAGCAAA
The DNA here is from genome assembly GCA_964194655.1 of uncultured Acidimicrobiia bacterium. Taxonomy (GTDB): domain Bacteria; phylum Pseudomonadota; class Alphaproteobacteria; order Kiloniellales; family Kiloniellaceae; genus JAJFGK01. Next base: position 3,520 of record CAXMNO010000339.1, on the reverse strand, counting down.
CCCAGCGGCAGCGCGTGCTGCCTTAGGGAGTGGGTGACGCCGTCTTCAGGACCGTAAGGCTCGTTCCGACGAACCTTTAAATCCAGCTCCTTTTCAGCCATCGCCAAAAGCACATCGGCCAGCCGGGCATCCAGATCATGAAGCACGCCAAGATCGACTTCGCGCCTCTCGCCCTTAAAGACCGGTGTGAAGGTATGGATCGTAATTAGAATAGGGTCACGCTGTGCTGCAATCCGTGATGAGAGAAAGCGCGCGACTTCTGCTTTGAAGGGCTCATAGATTTCCTGAACGCGCGCTCTGCGCTCGCTTTCCGATAGCCCCTTGTTTCCCGGCACGTCATAGCCATCGCTGTGCTGAACGAACGCACTTTCATCCTCGGGCGGGCGATTGCAGTCGTAAACCAGGCGCGAGAAGCGCGGCATCAAAAGCGGTGCATCTAAAATCTTGGAAAGAAGCCGCGCCACGCCAGCCGCACCTGGATCCCAAACCACATGGCTTTCAAGCGTATGGTTTGCCAGGCCCAGATTATCGAGCGAACGGGGAATGCGCTTGGAGGCGTGTTCGCAAACCAGCACAAGGTTGCACGCACCTTCCGCGTTCACGACTTCGACGGGTAGGCCGTCCAGCCGTGGGTCGATGATCCCCCTGGCCCCCACTGCAGCTCTCCTGGTTCCGTTAGCCAAATTCTGAAATTATTATTTCAGAAAATCAAGGAGTGTTCTCTTTTTTTCTGAAATTTTCTTTTCAGAGCATTCGAGATTGTACTATTTTTATCCAAAGTATTGGGAACGGGCTTGTATGAAAAATAATACCGAGACGATTGCGGAGGTCATTCGCGGCCACTTCAAAAATTTGACCCGCGCGGAACGACAGCTCGCAAATTCCTTGCTGGAGAACTATCCGGTTTCTGGCCTTGGAAGTATCACGACTGTGGCTGAAGCAGCCGATATCTCCACACCAACGGTCGTGCGTATGGTCAAAAAGTTAGGCTTTGGGGGCTTTCCCGAATTCCAAGCGGCTTTGCGCGCGGAGTTGGAGGCAACGATCTCCAGCCCCATTGCCAAGCACGACCGCTGGGCAAAGGGCGCGCCGGATGCGCATATTCTCAACCGCTTTGCCGATGCCGTTATGGCGAATATGCGCCAATCGCTCAGCCAGATCGATATCGAGGACTTCGACAATCTGGCAACCCTTCTGGCCGATCGGGACCGCGCGATCCTCGTGGTTGGCGGGCGTATCACCAGATCTCTCGCGGATTACTTCTTCACTCATATGCAGGTTATTCGCGATGGCATGACCTTGATCGCCCCCAACTCGAACGCTTGGCCCCACTACGTCTTGAATATGAAGCGCGGCGATATCCTCGTCATCTTCGATATCCGGCGCTACGAACACGGGCTTTTGCACTTAAGCCAAATGGCGAAGGCGCGCGGGGTGAAGGTCGTGCTCTTCACCGATCAATGGGGCTCGCCCGTCGCACAGCACGCCGAACACGTCATAAATTCACGCATCGAGGTTCCATCTGCCTGGGATTCCTCTGCCGTCACCTTGATCGTGGTAGAAGCCTTGATTGCGGCGGTGCAAACCTTGACCTGGGATGAGACGCGCGACCGCATGAAAACCCTGGAAGACCTTTTCGATCGAACAGGCCTCTTCAAGAAATTCATTTAGAAAACGGCCTAAAGCGCCAGATCTTGCGCCAAACGCCAGGCAACAGGTGCAATCGACCCGACGAGCAAAAGCGCCATCGTGACATTGAAGATGCGCAAGCGCTTTTGATCGGTCAAAACGCGCCCGATACCAACGCCAAATAACGTCCACAAGCTGACAAGGGGCAATCCCGCCATAGCGAAAACGCATGCCGTCAAGAGGACTTCAAACGCAAAGCCTTGCCCGAACTGTGTAAAGGCAGAAAGGGCGCTTAAAGCCATGACCCAGGCCTTGGGATTGATCCATTGAAAAAGGGCTGCTTGCAGGAACGTTAGCGGCTTGCCCTTCTTCTCGCCGGCCTCACTCTTCCCGGTCATCGCGATCCGCCAGGAGAGGTAGAGGAGATAGCAAATGCCAAGGCCCGCCATCACTTGTTGAAGTACGGGGTAAAGCTCAAATACAGCCCCCAAGCCAAGACCAACGCCTGTGATCATCGCCGGAAAACCCAACGCTACCCCCAAAACATGGGGGAGAGAGCGGCGATAGCCAAAATTGGCACCAGAGGCCGTAAGCATGACGTTATTGGGGCCGGGCGTGCCTGTTGAGACCACCGCGAAGAGGAAAAGCGGAACAACGGCTTCCAAGGTGATGGAGAACGCGGACATGGCCTGGCTCCGGCAATGAGGTCAAAAAGGATGGAAGCAAAAATGGCAGTAATATTGTCCTAATTCTATTGCTGAATTTTTGCCAAGGAAATAGGATATTTGGCAAGTCAGTGTTGCGAATTTTCACCATCAAGGTTTTGGAACCCTGCCATGAACTGGGATCACTTGCGCTACTTTACCGCCGCTGCGGAAATCGGCAGTCTTTCCGCCGCCGCACGCGCGTTGAAAGCTGATACGGCGACCGTTAGCCGCCATATCGCCGCGATCGAGGAGGATCTGGGCGCACAGCTTTTCCGCCGTCACCGTGGTGGCTTGACCCTGACAGCGGCGGGCGAACGCCTGGCTGAGCGCACGAGGCGGATCGAACGCGAGGTCTTTGCCCTTGGCCGCGACTTCGATCTGGAGGATCGTGGTCTCCATGGCCGCGTGGTCATGACGGCGACTGAGACCATCGCTGTTCCCTTGCTGGCGCCCGCCCTTGGTAGATTTATGGCAACCCACCCTGGATTGGCCGTCACATTGGTAACGGACTACCGTTCCCTAAATCTCTCCAGGCGCGAGGCCGATGTGGCACTGCGCCTTGTGCGCCCACAGCAAGGCAACCTCACCATGAAGAAGGTGGGGGAAATGGCTTTTGGGCTCTACGCCGCTAAAAGCTATCTGGAACATGCGCCACCGCTGCGCGATGAAACAGATCTGACCCAACACCGCATCCTGGACTGGGCCGAAGATTACCCTATGGTTCCCGTCGTTGGCTGGCTGCGCCGGCGCATCAAGCGCGATGAGGCCATATTCAACGCGGATAGCGCCTTTGCCCGCATCGCAGCCGCCAAGGCCGGCATGGGGATCGCCCTCATCCCCCATATCCTGGCAGCTCAACACAAGGAGCTTGTTCAAGCTGGACCTAATCTCACCATGCCCGTGGTCGACCTTTGGCTGATATCACACAAAGACTTATCACACGTGCCACGCGTCCGGGCCGTGATGGATTTCGTTAGCCAAACCATTCAGGAAAACCGCGAAAGTTTGTTACAATCCAGCGCGGGGTAAAACCGCCTTAAATGCGTCACAAAGAGGCGTAAGAATCTGCGTCAAATAAGGGATGGATAAAGAAGAGAGATCATCAAAAAATCCCGCAGCAGCAGTATTTTGTTTTAAAATCTAAACTTTAAATAAAATATTGGTCTAGACTTCAACCGGGGAAG
>CAXMNO010000338.1:0-1911 GCA_964194655.1 uncultured Acidimicrobiia bacterium | reverse complement strand
CGCCCTTGCCCATACCATCAGGCGCGCGGGCTACGAGGTGTTCGGCCAGCTTTTCAGAAGGCTCGCTGGTGAAGAAACCGGTGTGTGCGAACTCGAACTGATCGAGCTGGGCCTTAATCGCAGCAATCACGTCCGGGTGGCCGTGTCCGAGGCACGATACCGCCGCCCCGCCTGAGGCATCCAGGTACTGCTTTCCCTTATTGTCATAGAGGTAGCAACCCTTTCCGCTGGCTGCGATAGGAAGTGATTGATGCGGGGTCCGGTGAAGGATGTAGCTATTTCTATCTTGGGACATGGTTCGCTGATCTTGCGTTGGCGTGATTGGAGTTCGTGGAGGAAGGCTGATTGTGCTACCGCGCCTCCCCGATGCAAGGGCGAATTGTTAAAATATCCAAAAATAAAGGGACCTGTGGTCCCACTAGAGCACGTTTAATAATTTCCGAATCATTAAACGTGCTCTAAACCATTGTTGTCGCGCGCTTTGCGAGCGCAAAACCGCACACACTTTTGCTGAAAGCGCTCTAGCTCTGTTGATGGGGCATTAGATCCGAAAGCGGCTTTTTTTGATTTCCGTTTTCGTCGAAGTTATCAAGATCCAGCCAGGCCTCGAAGCCATCGCGAACCGCTGGCCAATCCTCAAGGAGTAAGGCGTACCAGGCCGTATCCCGATTTCGCCCCTTCACGATCATGTTGCGATAGAAGGTTCCTTCGTAGGAAAAACCCAACCGCTTCGCCGCCCGCCTGGAGGCCTCGTTGACGGCGTTGCATTTCCATTCCAAGCGCCGGTAGCCTAGATCATCGAAGGCGTGGCGCATCATCAAGAAGAGTGCCTCGCTCGCGGTTCTGCTGCGCTGAATGCGAGGCGCCATCCAAATGTGTCCCATTTCGATGGAACCGGCTGCTGGTGCGATCCTCAAATAGCTCGCCATGCCACTTGGTTGCCCCGCTTCGTCGAGAATGGCATAGAAAAATGGGTCAGGGTTTGCCGCACAGTGCTCTAGCCACGGGGTCATTTCGCTCGGCCCGCTAAAAGGGCCATAGGGGAGATACTCCCACAGCGCTGGCCCGTCTTCAGGGGCGTGAGAGACATCGAAAAGGGCCTGACCATGGCGCGCCACATCAAGGGGCACAACAGATACCCAGCATCCTTTGAGCACCTGCTTTTCAGGTGCCTTCGCATGGCATTCGACGGGGTCGCGCGTGAGCTCGCGCTTTAAAGGGGTTTCTCTTTCCATCATGGTGATGAAACTGACCTGAAAGAGTGGCCCCAAGCAAGGGCCGCTTTTCCGATCACTGATAGGGCCACCGCTTTTTCTAAGATAGAAGCTGGCCCGATTAAGCTTTCACCTTCTCAAATGAGTCTATGCGACTGTTGAAGGCGATAGAAATCCGCTCGTCTTCGCCTTCATAAGCGCGGACCCAGTGCTGCAGCCAGCTTGGGAAGAGGACCATCATGCCGGTTTTTGGTGTTACCATGACGGTGCGTCCGAAGGGATTGCCCGGTGTTCCCGCCATTTCCACAGCACCGCGTGGATCTTGAAATTCCAATAGACCCGAGTGCGGTTTGTCGCAATGCTCCTCGCCTGCCTCGACATAATAGACACCCGACCAGTGATAAGTTGCGTGGCTGTGTGGCAAGTGATAGTGCCCCTTGCGGCAAACATTAGCCCAGCCCTTAAGTGTTTGGCGCGTGCGAATGGCTTTTGTCTGATTGACGAGCGCCGTCATTTGCTCTGCACCCTCGCGCGCCGATTGGGCGAGCATCTCGATGCTTTCGCCTGGCCAATCGAAGATATCGTCACCTGAGTGCCAGCCCCCAACATTGCTGCGGACTTGACCTTTTTCCTCCGCCGCACGGCGGAGGATCTCTTCTTTCAATGCTGGATTGATAGCCTCAGCCTCTAGCAGGCG
>CAXMNO010000337.1:0-4180 GCA_964194655.1 uncultured Acidimicrobiia bacterium | reverse complement strand
ATTCGCGGAAAGCGGGTTTCCAGCATCAAAATGCCGACGCCCTCGCCGTAAACCGTTTTGCCACCGCGCACGATCTTTGGGGAATCGTTCTTCAGCATTGCGCCTGCTCCCTATTGTCATTTCCGCTCTATTGCGAATAAGGTCCTCTGGAGAAGCAAAATGATCGCATCTCTAAGAAATTTGTAAACGGTGGCCACAACGAAATTGCCGGTGGTCGCGTGGACTTGTTGGGGACGCGTAGCTAAAAGTATGAGTGGTGAAACCTCAGACATTGTTGTGATTGGGGCGGGGATCGTCGGTGTTTCAAGCGCGATCTGGCTTCGGCGCGATGGGCACCGGGTCACTTTGCTGGACCCTCTTGGCGCGGGCCAGGCAACATCTTATGGCAATGCGGGCGTTGTGGCGGTGAATGCAATTGTGCCCGTCACCGTGCCGGGCTTGATCGCGAAAGTTCCCAAAATGCTTTTCGATCCGATGAGCCCGCTTTATTTGCGATGGCGCTATCTGCCGCGTTTGCTTCCCTGGCTCGTTCCCTATCTTCGTCAAGCAACTGATGCACGTTGTCGCCAAATCGCCGATGGCCTCTCGCTTCTTTTGCTAGATGCGGTCGAACAGCACCAAGCCATTGTCCAAGGTGGGGAGGCGGAGCAATGGATCGTTCCCTCCGACTACCTCTTCGCTTACCGCGACCGCGCGGCTTATGAGGGCGATCGCTATAATTGGGACCTGCGCGCCTTTCATGGCTTGCAGAGCGAGGTGATCGAAGGGGGGGCGGTTCAGGACTATGACCCGGCTTTCGGCCCCGCCGTCGGTCTGCTGGTTCGCTGCCCCGATCACGCAACGATCAAGGATCCGGGCAAGTATGTCGCGGCACTCGCCCAACAGTTCGTGGCAGAAGGTGGCCGCATTCTTGAAGCGGAAGCGCGCGATATAAAGACCGATGGTGGGCGGGTGAGCGCGGTTGTGACCGACGAGGGCGAGATCCGTTGCGAGCGTGTGGTGATTGCCGCAGGCCCCTGGTCGGCGAGGCTTACCAAGCGCCTCGGCCTTAAAACGCCGTTGGAGGCCGAACGCGGCTATCACATCGAATTCGAGAACCCCGATGTCATGCCGCGTGCGCCTGCCATGGTGGCGGCTGGCAAGTTTGTCGCAACCCCGATGGAGGGGCGCTTGCGCTGTGCGGGCGTGGTGGAGTTCGGCGGCTTGGATGCGCCTGAAAGCGAGGCGCCTGTTAAAATGCTGGAAGCGCGCGTGCGCGAGGTCTTTCCAGATTTAAAGACAGCGAAAACGAGATCTTGGATGGGCCGGCGGCCGGCGACCATCGACTCTTTGCCGTTTTTGGGCGAAGCGCCTAGCATTAAGGGGCTCTACTGCGCCTTTGGCCATCAGCATATCGGATTGACGTCGGGGCCGAAAACGGGTCGGCTGTTGGCGGACTTGGTGGCCGGGCGCCACGCCAACAGAGATTTGGGCGCCTACCGGGTCGATCGCTTCGAGTGAACGAATTTTAAAGAAGAAGAGTGGCGTTTTTAAAAAAACAGAGGAGGAAGACGAATGTTTTCGAAAGTAACAAGAAGGGCGGCCCTGTTGGGAGCGACCATGGTCGCAGCAGCATTTGTGCTGGCACCACTGGGGGCGAAGGCCGCTGAGAAATGGGACATGCCCATGGCCTATGCCGACAGCAACTTCCATACCCAAAATGGTAAGGACTTTGCCGAAGCGGTGATGGTCGCAACAGGCGGCGAGCTCGAAATCGTCGTGCATGGCGGTGGTTCGCTCTTTAAGGGAAATGAGATCAAGCGCGCCGTTCAAACCGGCCAAGCGCCGATTGGCGAGCGCTTGCTGTCCGCGCACCAAAACGAAAACCCGATTTTCGGGGTCGATTCTATTCCTTTCCTCGCAACCTCTTTTGATGCCTCCGATAAGCTTTGGGTGGCTTCACGCTCGACCATTGAGGAAGTCTTAGCGGAGCAAAATCTGGTCCTGCTCTATTCCGTTCCCTGGCCGCCGCAAGGCCTCTACTTCAAGAAAGAGGTCAATGCGGTCTCTGACATGAAGGGCTTGAAGTTCCGCGCTTATAATTCGGCCACCGCGCGCCTTGCCGAATTGGCAGGCATGCAGCCGGTCCAGATCGAGGCGGCCGAGCTTTCGCAAGCCCTTGCCACCGGTGTTGCGGAAACCTTCGTTTCCTCAGGCTCGACCGGCTATGACCGTAAGGTTTGGGAACACTTGACCCACTTCTATGAAGTGAATGCCTGGTTGCCGCGCAACTATGTCTTCGTCAACAAGGATGCCTGGGAAGATCTTGACGAAAGCACGCGCAATATCGTCAAGGGCCTTGCCATGCTGGCCGAAAAGGCGGGCACCACCAAGTCGCAGCAGTTGACCGACTGGTACATGGCGCAATTGGAGGCCAACGGCATGTCGATTCAGCCAGCAGGCGATAAGCTGCACGGCGAGCTGGAGGCGATTGGCGCCACCATGACCGAAGAATGGCTTGGCAACGCGGGCGACGCCGGTAAGGCCATCGTCGATAACTATAAGGCCAACTAAGCGGTTTTGGCTGGGCTCCGGTTTGCTTTGGCGCATCGGGGCCCGGCTGCTCCAAAAATAAAAAGAAGACCAAAATAAAAAGAAGAATCAACCTCTAGGGGAGGGGTTTCATGCGGCGGCTAGGTCGGAGCCTTAGGCCCGTTTTGGACGGGATCTATAACTTTTGCGGCGCGGTGGCCGCCATATTCATGATTTTGATCCTGGTCACCATTGTGGCCCAGATGATCGCGCGCTGGAGCGGGACGACCTTTCCAGGTTCCACCGATTATGCCGGTTATTTCATGGCAGCTGCGTCCTTTTTGGCGCTCGCCTATGCCTTGAACCACGGTGCGCATATTCGGGTCACGCTTATCCTCACCAAAATGGGGCGATGGCGGCGCTTTTTAGAAACCTGGTGCTTTGGCATCGGCGCCGCGACGGCTGTTTACTTCGCTTATTACAGCGTTAAGACGACTTATTTGTCCCATATACTGAACGACGTTAGCCAAGGCCAAGATGCCTTGCCGCTTTGGATTCCCCAATTAGTGATGGCGATTGGAACGTCGGTTTTGGCGCTTTCCTTGATTGATCACTTCTTGCGCGTTCTTTTCGGTGGCACGTCTGCTCTCGGTGACGAGGCAGCCGCCGACCACCACACCGAATAGACTCGGAGCAAAGGCATAGATTTTTTCCATGGAACAGCTCGCACTTACCGGAATTTTCCTTTTTGTCCTTTTCCTGTTGCTTGGTAGCGGTGTTTGGGTCGGCTTGGCGCTTATGGGCGTTGCTTATGTGGGGATGGAACTTTTTACGAGCCGGCCCCCGGGCGATGCGATGATCACGACAATCTGGACCTCTTCCTCCAGTTGGACCTTGACGGCCTTGCCGCTTTTCATCTGGATGGGGGAAATCCTTTTCCGCACCCGGCTTAGCGAGGATATGTTTCGGGGCTTAGCTCCCTGGATGGCCAATTTGCCGGGCCGCCTTTTGCACACGAACATCGTCGGCTGCACCATTTTTGCAGCAGTTTCCGGGTCTTCGGCTGCGACCTTGACGACGGTCGGCAAGATGTCGATTCCAGAGCTTCGAAAGCGTGGCTATCCTGAAAAAATGATCATCGGGACGCTCGCGGGTGCTGCGACCTTGGGTCTTATGATTCCGCCCTCGCTCACCCTTATCGTTTACGGCGTTACGATAAACGAATCCATCTCCAAGCTCTTCATCGCAGGCATTTTGCCGGGGATTATTCTGGCTGGCCTCTTCATGGGCTATGTCGCTTTTTGGTCCTATACCCACAAAGACGAAGTCCCAGAACGCGAACCCTTCATGTCACTGAAAGAGAAAATCTCGGAATCCCGCTTCCTCATCCCGGTCATTATCCTGGTTTGTTTTGTTATCGGCTCGATGTATCTCGGTTTCGCAACCGCAACGGAGGCTGCCTCAATCGGCGTCATCGGCGCCTTGCTTCTAGCCGCAGCCCAGCGCTCTCTCTCCTGGAATACCTTTGTTGAGAGCTTAATGGGCGCCACCAGAACGTCTTGCATGATCGCCTTGATCTTAATGGGTGCCGCTTTCCTCTCGTTATCCATGGGCTTCACCGGCCTGCCGCGCACGCTTGCCGAATGGATCGATTCACTGCAGCTATCAC
>CAXMNO010000336.1:0-3973 GCA_964194655.1 uncultured Acidimicrobiia bacterium | reverse complement strand
TACCGCTGGCAACCATCAAGGCGACACCGAGTACGGCTAATGCCATGGCAAGCCAAGTGAAGCGGGCCACCCGTTCCCCCAAGATGAGCCAGCCAAGGATTGCGGCGGCGAAAGGACCGATACTCAAGATGAAAACGACATTCGCAACGGTGGTTAGGAGCACGGCGAAGAGGTAGACGCCAAAGCCAATTCCAAGAGCGGATGCCCCGATAATCCCCGGCAGACCGATCGCACGTAAAGGCGCTAGGACCTGGCCTTTGTTATAAATCACGGTGAAAAGAAAGCTGATAACCGTAAAGCCGAGGCCACGATAAAAAAGGATCTGCCAGCCACTAGCCTCTTCGATAGAGCGGATGAGGAACCCACCAGAAGAAAGTGTCACGCCGGATAGGACGATCAAGACGACACCAAGGCCGTATCCGCCCGCACTTCTGCTTGCCTGTCTGACCAGCGTCACGACGGCGATCCTTCCTTAGCCACCTTAGGGCCTGACTTTCTTTGCGCGATCCAGGCACCAGCCACCACCAAAAGGGCACCGGCGATGTGGAAAAGGCTAATCTCGCCCCCAAATAGCACCAGCATCGACATGACGAAGAAGGGGATTTCGTTTTGATGGATGCCTGCAACCGTCACCCCTAACAGGCGTGACGCCCTGATCCAGAAGATGTTTGCGAGCGCATAGCCGATGGGGGCCATCCAGATGACGAGACCAATGGACCGGGGGGAAAGGTCGTATTCCGGCTCAATCACACCACTCAGCGAGAGTATAAGTGCAAGAGGTGCGACAACAGCCGCGCCTGCCAGCATCGTCACGGCGGATTTCGTCATATCACGCAGGCCTGAAAGGCGCTTTAAAGCACCTCTGCTATAGAGGACGAAGAGGATAATCGCCAGCAAGACCAAGAGCTCGCCGCCACGGAAACCAAGACCGCCCTTTGCGGTTGCGATTGTGGCAAAGGCGCCCCCGCCAATGGCTAAAAGAATGCCGCCAACCAGTTTTAGGGAAAGGCGTGCCTCTGCCGCCATCCAGGCGAAAAGGGCTGCGATCAAGGGCATCGAAGTTGTGATGATCGAAGCTGTAATCGCATCCGATAGCCCCTGGCCCCAGATAATGAAAGTGGCGGATCCGCCCAAAAAAATACCGCCACAGATAAAGATATCCTTCCAGGGGAGGCCACGAAGCTCACCAGCGCGGCCTTGCAGCAATATCCAGGCAAGAGGTACGAGGCCCGCTAGAAACAGCCGTACCGGGGTCACGATCAGCGGATGCCAGCTTTCCAATAAAAACGAAATGGCCACAAAGCTTGAAGCCCAAAAAGCCATGGAAGCCATGGCCAAGATATTGCCGAGAACCTTATCGGACATGCCAAGTTGCCGCCTTTTCCTTAAAACCCGAAGATCCCCTTTGCCATAGTTCTCTTGGGCAAGCCAGAACTAAGCGCTTAAGAGCCTCATCGCCGCATCAAGGCCATCAAGGGTGAGCGGGAACATGCGATCTTCCATGAGCTGGCGGATCATTTGGGTTGAATCGTAGTAGTCCCAGTGCCCTTCAGGCAGAGGGTTCAGCCAAACGGCTTTTGGATATGTGGTGAGGATGCGTTCCATCCAAACCTCGCCCGCCTCGTCGTTGTCGTGCTCGACAGAGCCGCCGGGGTGGGCGATTTCATAGGGACTCATCGCCGCATCGCCCACGAAGATCAGGCGATAGTCGCTGGGGTAGGTGTGCAATATCTGCCAGGTCGGTGTGGGGTACGTGCGCCGCGTTCGGTTTTGGCGCCAAAGCTGCTCATAGGGGCAGTTGTGAAAGTAATAGTGTTCGAGATGCTTGAACTCACCCCGTGCGGCTGAAAAGAGCTGCTCGCAAAGTTCGATGTGCCAGTCCATGGAGCCACCGACATCCAGCAACAACAAAACCTTTGCGGCGTTATGTCGTTCGGGAACCATTTTCAGATCGAGATGGCCGGCGTTCTTTGCAGTCGCGCGAATGGTGTCTTCTAGATCGAGCTCATCGGCCGCCCCTTCGCGCGCGAAACGTCTCAGACGGCGCAGCGCGACCTTGATGTTGCGGGTGCCGAGTTCCCGCTCTCCATCGAGATCCTTGAAATCGCGCCGGTCCCAAACCTTAACCGCGCTGAAGTTACGATTTCCATCCTGCCCGATACGCACGCCTAAGGGGTTATAGCCATAAGCGCCAAAGGGCGAGGTTCCAGCCGTCCCAATCCACTTCGAGCCACCTTGGTGGCGCCCCTTCTGTTCAGCCAGGCGCTTTTGCAGCTCCTCCATAAGCTTATCCCAGCCACCGATTTCCTTGATCTTCTCGCGTTCTTCATCGGAAAGAAGGAGCTCTGCGAGCTTTTCCAGCCATTCTTTTGGGATGACTGCCAGGTCTTCTCCAAAGCCTTGCTCTTCAATACGCTCCAGGCCCTTAAAGACCTCGCCAAAGACGCGGTCAAAGCGGTCGATATTGCGTTCATCCTTAACCAGGAGGGAGCGGGCGAGGTAGTAGAAATCGTTGACGTCGTAAGCGGCAACGTTCTTTTCCATCGCCGCTAAAAGATCGAGGTATTCGCGAAGCGATACCGGCAAACCCTCGTCTTTAAGGCCGAAGAAAAGATTTAAGAACATAGGATAACGGGCTAACATCCCCCGCAATCAGGGTCAACGTCTTGGTCATAAAAGGGGATCCGGACCCGGATTAGGGGTCAGAGGGGTGGAGAGCCTCCGGGCCCGGCAGGGAAGTTAGTTGTGCTTCCGATCAATTATCACCGTCGTCATCGTCGTCGTCATGGTGCTTTCGCTTATGGCGGTAGCCGTGGCGGATTTCTCCCTTGGTCACCTCACCGTCGTCGTTCTTATCGAAGCGGGCGTGCAGTTCGATGAAGGTTTCTTCCAGCTCAATTTGCGTGATCTCGCCGTCCCCATCTTCATCCAGGCGCTGGAAGCTCCGCACCATTCGGGGTTTCGTATGGCTTAGCCAAAGCGCTTTAAACTCCTCCACCGTTAAGCTGTTAGAACCATCTTGGTCATGTTCCGAGATGGCCTTTGCCAACTGGTTCTCAACCTCAACAACAGTGATGGCACCATCGCCGTCTTGATCGAAGGTTTTAAAGATATGGCGGCCCATACCCTTGCCATCTCGGTGGTGGCGCTCCCCATATTCGGCTGCGGCCAGACCCGCAACGCCGGTGAGAACCAGGGTGGTAACGCCTGCAAGCAGGAACATTTTTCTTTTGCTCATTGCCTTTCACTCCATTGATTGGCGATTGTTTGATGTCCCTAAAATAGGCGGTGGTGCGCCCAAAAGTGTCCCAGGGTAAAGGCAAAAGAAGCGCGAGGTGTCACAGGCAGCTGTTCTGACACAGTTTGTTACATTTTTTTCGAGCGAGGGCGTTGGCCTTGCGGCATAGTCTCTTGGTTTCTCGCGGTTTGGAGCCTTAGGAATCGAATGGAAAGTCAGCCCCATATCCTTGTGGTCGACGATCATCGCGATATTCGCGAGCCTTTGGCGAAGTTTCTCGCCAAGCACGGTTTTCGCGTGAGCCAGGCGGAGAGTGCATTGGCCGCGCGTCGCGCCTTGCAGGCATCATCCATCGACCTCGTCGTGCTCGACATCATGATGCCGGGCGAGGATGGCCTAAGCCTTTGCCGCTCGATCCGCGAGGGCGGGACGCTTCCGGTCATTCTTTTAACGGCTGTGGCAGAAGAGATGGATCGGATCATCGGCCTTGAAATGGGCGCCGATGACTACGTCACCAAGCCTTTCAACCCGCGTGAGCTGGTGGCGCGGATTAAATCCGTCCTCAGGCGCACTCACACAATGCCGCCGGATCAGGGCCGCTTTGAGGCGAACGAGCTGACGTTCGACCGGTGGAGTCTCAATACCGCTCGGCGGGAGCTGCTTTCGCCCGAAGGCGTAGCGGTTCCCCTCTCGACTGGAGAATTCGGCCTTTTAAGCGCATTTCTAAAGTATCCA
>CAXMNO010000335.1:0-4490 GCA_964194655.1 uncultured Acidimicrobiia bacterium | reverse complement strand
CGGCGTTCGGCGGCAACACTATGATTCTGCCCTTTGCCGCCCAACATCTTGGCGAGAACCTGCGCGACGTGGTCAAGACGGCTCATGAGCGGGCGGGTCCGAAGGCGGTTATCGACTACGCCTTTCACCTTATCGTATCGGACCCCACCGAAAACGTACTCGGCCAGGAACTGCCGGCCCTGATTATGGAGGGGTACACCTCGTTCAAGGTCTATTTGACCTATGAGGCACTCAAAATCAGCGATCGTCAGATGCTCGATGTCCTTTCCCTGGCGAGGACCCATGGGGCGATGACTATGGTCCATGCGGAAAATGACGACGTCATCTCCTGGATTAGCGAACGCCTGCTGGCCCGTGGCTATAACGCACCCAAGTACCACGCCATCAGCCACCCACGCATTGCCGAAAGCGAAGCCTCCAGACGTGCCATAGATTTAGCCCGATTGGTCGATGCCCGCATGTTGATCGTCCATGTCTCAGAGCCTGAAGCTGCAGACGCGATCCTCAAAGCGCGCAACCATGGCCTGGAGATTTTTGGGGAGACCTGTCCGCAGTATCTGTTTTTAACGGCTGAGGATTTGGACCGCGAGGGGATGGAAGGGGCAAAATTTTGTTGCTCCCCGCCACCGCGCGACAAAAAAGCGCAAGAGGCGATTTGGCGCGGCCTTAAAAACGGGACCTTCCAGGTCTTTTCTTCCGATCATGCGCCTTACCGCCACGACGAAACGGGAAAGCTCTCCGCCGGACCCAACCCCACTTTCCGGCAAATCGCGAACGGTGTTCCGGGGTTGGAATTGCGTTTGCCCTTGCTCTTCTCCGAAGGGGTTGGAAAGGGGCGTATTACCTTGAACGAGTTTGTCGCTCTAACATCAACCAACGCCGCCAAAATCTATGGCCTGCACCCACGAAAAGGCACGATCGCCATCGGATCGGATGCCGATTTAACACTTTGGGACCCCAGTTGGGAGCGTAGCGTCAAAGCTGAGATGCTGCATGATAATGTCGGCTACACCCCCTATGAGGGCATGTCGCTAAAGGGCTGGCCGCGCACTGTCATCCGGCGCGGCGAAGTCTTGGTTGAAGGCGAGGAACTACACGCTAAACGTGGTTCTGGCAGCTTTCTTGAGCGGCACCCCGAACGCCGCACTGCCTCAAACAGCCGCCTAGCGCCGGAGCTAGATCCGTCACGAAATTTCGGGGCCGATCTCCTATGACCGATCAGGGCCGCATCCTCATCGTTAACCCCAATTCAAGCGAAGCGGTGACCGCTGGCATTGCGGCTTCGATAGAATCACTCGCTCACAAAAACGGCCCGAAACTCGAGTGCCGCACTTTAGAGGCAGGCCCACCAGCAATCGAGAGCGAGCGCGATATCGAGGTGGTGCAAAAGCCGCTTCTCGATTTGCTGGAACAAGAAGGGGCCGATGCCTCCATTATTGCCTGTTTTAGCGATCCAGGCTTGGCCACGGCGCGTGAACGCCTGTCACACCCAGTCTACGGCATCGGCGAAAGTGCCTTTCAAGAAGCTCTTTCCCTTGGCGCGCGCTTTGGCATCCTCGCGATTTTGGAGGCTTCTGCCAGACGCCATGAAAAGCGGATCGATGGCCTCGGGCTTACCTCCCGCTTTTGCGCAAGCCTACCAATCGATCTCGGTGTTCTGCAGCTCGAAGATGAGGTCCTAACATTTTCACGGTTATTGCAGCGCGGAAAGGAACTCCGCGATGACAGGGGTGCCGATGTTCTGATTTTAGGATGCGCTGGCATGGCACGCTATAAAGAGCCCTTGCAAGAAGCCTTGAGCTTGCCGATTGTAGAGCCCTGCCAGGCAGCATTTCGCGCGGCACTAGGGGAATTCAAACCACGATAATGAGTGCTTTAGATCTCGTTTTATTCGCAGCCCTGGGCTCGGCCTTGCTGCACGCCACCTGGAATGCCCTTTTAAAAACCGCACCTGATCGAACGCTGGCGTTAGGCGTTCAAAATGCCGTAATAAGCCTTTGCGGTATCGTGGTTTTGCTGTTCTTCGCCCCTTTGCCAGAGAAAGAAAGCTGGCCCTTTATCGCGGCTACCGCAGTGGTGCAGCTATTCTATCAGGTCTTTCTCTTGCAGGCTTACAAGCACGGGGATCTTAGCCGCAGTTATCCTATTGCGCGGGGTTGCGCGCCCCTTCTCGTGGCTTTTGCCGGTCTCATCTTGGGAGATGATATCTTAGCACCTGGTGGATACCTAGGCCTTGCCCTCGTATCGCTTGGCATTATGAGCCTGATCTTATCGCGCAAGTACGGCGGCCTTAGCCGACTAGACAAAGGCCTTATCTACGCGGTGCTGACCGGCGCTATGATCGCATCTTATTCTGTCATCGATTCCCGTGGCGTGCGGCTTTCGGGTTCTGCTTGGGGCTATGCCGCCCTACTTTTTACTGTCTCCAACGGAATTCTCGCCATCGCGATAATGGTGCTTAAGCAGCCTTTGAAGTGGCAAGGCCAAACTAGAACCTACATAGGCGGTGTTGCGGGCGGGTTCATGTCTGCGGCTGGTTATAGCTTGGTGATCTGGGCTTACTCGGTGGCCTCTGCGGCTGAAATTGTGGCCTTGCGCGAGACTAGCGTCATCTTTGGCGCGGCAATCGGTGCTTTCATTCTTAAAGAGGGGTTTGGGCCGAGGCGTGTCTTCAGTGCGGCTCTAGTGGCCTTGGGCGTCATCGTCTTAAAAGTCTGGTCCTAGAGCCCGTTTAATGATTTCCGAATCATCAAACGTGCTCTAGGTCATTGTTCTCACGCACTTTCCGGGTGCAAAACCGCACACACTTTTGCTGAAAGTGCTCTAGCGTAAGGGCAAACGTGCAATCGCTTTAAGGCCCCCTTCCTTTCGGTTCTCCAAGGTAACTTCGCCGCCGTGACCGCGAAGAATGCTCCTTGCGATAGTGAGCCCCATTCCCAAACCGCCCGTTTCCCTGGAGCGTGATTCCTCAAGGCGCACGAAAGGCTCAAAGACACGCGCCATGCGTTCCTCGGGAATGCCCGGCCCATCGTCCTCGATAATGACAGAGATTTCGTTCTCGCCATTTGTGATGTGGACCTTAGCGACCTCGCCATAACGCAAGGCATTGGTCATGAGGTTGGTGAGCGCCCGCTTTAAGGCGAGCGGCCGGCAAGGCAAGGCTATGGCGTCTGTTTCTTCAAAAGAGATCTCATGGCCCAAGTCAACCAGATCTTCGACAAGACTTCCCACCAGTGCCGTTACATCGACCGGTCGCACTTCTTCTTTCGCTGCTTCTTCGCGCAAGAAGGTGAGCGTTTCTTCGGTCATATGCTGCATTTCTTCCAGCGTCTTAAGCATCTTTTCGCGAAGCTCGGCATCTTCAATGAATTCCGCGCGAATACGAAGCGAGGTGATGGGCGTGCGCAAGTCATGGGAGACGGCAGCGAGCATCTGCATACGGTCTTGCACAAAGCGATCGATACGTTCGCGCATGAGATTAAACGCCCTGATCATTTGGCGCGCTTCTAGCGGACCTTCCTCTGGAAGCTGCGATCCTCCACCGCGCCCAAAGGCTTCGGCCTCCCCCGCCAAGCGCGCCATCGGTTTTGTAATCCGCCGAAGGACGAAGATCACCACCACCACCAAAATGCCCGCAGCCAAAAGCCCAGCCATCAGACTTTGCCAATTCCATGGCGGTAATGGTGGCATGCGCCCGAAAGCCACTAACCACGGGCCATCCGCCACATTTTCCGATGTCAGCTTCAAGGATATTGCAAAGACGCCGTTGTCCCGTCGCTTGTGCGCACCCCAGCGCCGCCCATATTCATGATGATCGTCCTCGGCCTCTTCGATGTCGTCCTCATCGTCATCATCAAGGCCCGGTCGAGCCCCCAAATGAGGTAAGGCCCGCACACGTGCCCGCAACTTTTCCGGCGGGTGGAAGAAGAAAGCTAAATGCACGCGTGAAACATCCGGGCCCAGAATGCGCGCAAGGCGCCGCTCAAAACGTCTGGCCGACCAGTCGCCGGGCTCTCGCGTCAAAGGTCCATCAATCAGGCCGAAGTGGAGATTTCGGCTGCTCGCCGCACGTAGGATCGCTGCATGGCTTTCCGGATTCTCCGTCCCTAAAAGACGAACCAGCGAAATTGTGCGAAAAACGACCTGATCATGGATAATCGCCCGAACGGCCTCGCGCCGCTCCTCCCAATAGAATAGAAAGCCTGCAATTTGAGAAATCAGAAGCGTGAGCAAAACCAGGGCAATCAGTTGGCCTGTCAGCGTCTTTGGGAGAAGGCGCTTCATTGGCTTTTTACCTCAGCGGTAAAGATGTAGCCCCCGCCCCACACGGTCTTGATAATCTCTGGCTCTTTGGGGTCGCGTTCGATCTTTTGCCGCAGGCGGCTGACTTGATTATCCACCGCGCGATCAAAAAGACGAGCGTCGCGCCCCTTCGTTAGATCAAGAAGCTGGTCACGCGAAAGCGTGCGCCCTGGATACTTTAGAAATGC
>CAXMNO010000334.1:0-4650 GCA_964194655.1 uncultured Acidimicrobiia bacterium | reverse complement strand
CGGACGGCGACGATCTGACCGATGCCAAGCTGAAGGATCCCAAGGGCAAGAAGATCCAGCTTCCCGGCGAAGAAACGGTGGAGCCGACATTCGGTTTGCCGGCCATGTGGTGTGAGGAATCAAACCGCGAGGAGGCCCTTTTTAGAGGTTACACGGTTGTCGATTCTCCAACGGTGATCACGACCCATATCACTGAGGTCATCAAGGACAATATGTCCGAGCTTTTGTCCTACGCCGAGACGCAAAAGCTGTTGGATGAACTTGAAGACGACCAGCAAAAACTGGTGACCGATATTATTCCAACCCAAATTTCTATCGGCGCTTTGCAGCGCGTTCTGCAAAACCTGCTCTCGGAACGCATCTCGGTGCGCGATTTGCCAACAGTCCTTGAAGGCGTCTCGGAGGCTTGCGGCTATACGCGGCAAGTCGGCGCCATTACCGAGCATGTGCGCGCGCGCCTAGCCAGGCAAATCTCCAACGATCAGATGAATGTCCACGGCTTTATCCCTATGGTCACGCTCTCGCCCCAGTGGGAGCAAGCCTTTGCGGAAAGCGTGGTCGGTGATGGCGAAGAAAAGCAGCTCTCCATGGCGCCCAGCAAGCTACAGGACTTCATAGCCGCCGTGCGTCAAACCTTCGAGCGTCACGCGATGATGGGCGAAAGTCCAATTCTCTTAACCAGCCCAGGTATCCGCCCCTTCGTTCGCTCGATCGTGGAGCGTTTCAGGCCATCCACCGTTATTTTGTCGCAGAACGAAATTCATCCCAAGGCCAAGATTAAAACGCTAGGTCAACTGGGTTAGGCCAATGGGGTTCAGGAATAGGGTGATTTAAAGAACATGCGCATAAAGTCTTTCACATCTGGCAGCATGAAAGAGGCCATGACCCTCGTTCGCAAGGAGTTGGGCGAGGATGCCATCATCTTATCAACGCAAGATGAAAGCGACGGCACGGTTACCCTAACCGCCGCGCTCGAACGTGGCGCCGGATTGCTGATCAATAATCATGAAAAAACCTCGGACCACCTGCAATTGGTCGCGGAGGTCCTTGATTTTCACGGCTTCCCCCAAAGCAGCCGGGATGTCGTTCTGGCCAGCGCTGCGAGAATATTCTCCGATGATCCTATTCGGGTTCTGGGGGAGGCATTGGCAAAGGAACTGAACCTCCGTGCAGCCGCTTTTGATCTCTCCGAGCGGCCAATCATGTTGGTGGGGGCGCCAGGAGCTGGAAAAACTTCAGTGGCAGCAAAAATCGCGATGGCCGCGCGCCTAAAGGGTCGCAGCGTTCATTTCATAAATCATGATACTGCAAAGAGTGGGGCCAGCGCGCGGCTAAAAGCCTTTGCCTCTCACATGGGTGCGACCCACCTCGAGGTTTCAGCCGCCTGCGATGTCAGAGCTTCTCTCGGACCAAAAGGCGCCATGACCATCATCGATACACCCGGTCAAAACCCCTTCAACCCGGCTGAACTCGCAAATATTCAAGCATTTGGACGCACGGCTGATGCCGACCTCGTCTATGTCACGGCGGCCGGCGGTGATCGCTCCGAGACAATCGATGCCGCACGCGCTTTCGCTAAAATCGGCGCGCGCTGCTTGATCGCAACGCGTCTTGATGCTGCCAGGCGACTGGCAGCACCCCTAGCAGCCGCGAAGGCCGCCGGGCTCTATCTCGTTGCGATCAGCGATACGCCTGAGATTACCGGCGGTTTCGCAGATATGTCAGCGAATGCCATCGCTCGCCGCCTTATCGCGGCGTTATCCTCTTCAAACCCGTCTTTAGCACGAATGGAAGTCGCGTGATGCAAGCAATCGATATTGCCCCGGCCACCCGAACATTGGCCGCCCAAACACCGGCTGCAAGTGAAAGAATTATTGCGGTCGCATCTGGCAAGGGCGGGGTTGGAAAAACCTGGTTTTCCATCACGCTTGCCCAAACACTTGCATCCAAGGGCCAAAAGATCTTGCTTTTTGATGGCGATCTAGGCCTTGCAAATGTTGATATCCAAACTGGACTTAACCCACAACGTGATCTGGGTGGGGTCATCAATGGGGACTACGAACTGCAAACCGCAATTGGCCCTTGCGGTGATTGCGGCTTCGACGTTGTGGCTGGAAGCTCCGGCTCCGGCAGTTTAGCGCAACTCTCCAAACAACGGCTGGATTTACTGGCAGGAGAGATTCTTAGGGTCGCCGAGGGCTATGACCGGGTCGTCTTCGATCTCGGTGCCGGTGTGGAGCAAACGGTACGCTCTATGGCCAGCCGTGCTGGATTATCACTGGTGGTCACCAACGATGAACCAACAGCGATTACGGATGCTTATGCCTTTATGAAGCTTGGGTATCAAAGTAATCCCAATTCCGACTTCAGGGTTGTGGTCAATATGGCAGCCTCGCGATTTGAAGGCGAACGCACTTTCAATACTCTCCGGAAAGCTTGCGAGAGCTTTCTGCAGAAAAGCCCCAAGCTCGCAGGCGTAATTCGCCGCGATGAAAGGGTTCGAGAAGCTATTCGCCGCCAAGTTCCGCTGCTCACCCGCTACCCGAATACCGCGGCGGCAGAAGATGTCGCGGAGATAGCGAAGCTTCTATCCGGTGCATGAAACAAAGTTTCAGTTTAGAAGAAACAGCAAAAAAACGAGGACGGCGTTATTGAATAATCCCTGCCCTAAAGATTAGGGCTGAGGAGGTAACGATGAGTAACCTTTTTGTTTCGACTCGTTCGCAAGGTTCTACACCGCTTGGCGTGCCGGTTACCTTAAAGGGCACTGTCAGTGACGCCCCAAAGGGTTTGGAGCGTTTTCTTTCTGGCGACTTTTTGCGCGGAACGGTTCTTGGCCAAGATGATCAAAACCGCTTGCTGGTGCGCACCGATTTGGGCGTTTTGAAAATCATCACGAAGACGCCTCTCCCGCCTGGAACCGAGGTGACACTCGAACTTCGTCAAGCAGGCGCGCGCATTCAGGTCTTAATCCTGCAAGCAATTCCTAACGACGGCACTGGCACTGCCGAAACGCCTAAAGAGGCGCCTTTAGCTCGCGCGCCGGGGAATACTGGCCAGCGCCTCCTTTTGCCCGACAGCATTATTCAAGGCCAAACGATAAAGGCCATCATCCAGGCACCTTCACAAGCAGGCATCTCAAGCGCTCTGCCTGAGCTGTCTGGTCGCCTCCTGTCCGGTACCGAGCTAAGCGTACGCGTGCTCTCCATCGGGCTACCGCCCCGCACGCCGGTTATCGCTGAAAGTCATCAACCCGCTAAAGCAGCCGAACCGGGTTCGCCTACCCTGGGCAGCAATGCCGCTGCCTCTGGCGGTAATTCCGGGCGAACACAAACGCTTAGCCCAGCCAATCCGGCGGCTCCAAGCCCAACTGTTCCAAGCCCAGCTGTTCCGAGCCCAACTGTTCCGAGCCAGGCTGTTCCGAGCCCAGCTGTTCCGAGCCCAGCTGTTCCGAGCCAGGCTGCTTCAAACCCGGCTCCGCCAAGCCAAAAGCCTTTAAGCCACGGTCAAACCAATCCGTTGCCTCTCGCTTCCAATCCACCTGCTTTAGCGCAAACTACGCCGCCCCCAACGAAGCGAATAGCGATACCACCCAGTCAAAACGCGCCCAATCCTAGCATCTCGGCAGAGCCGCTTTCGATCGATCGGCTGAGCAAACCTGTAGCGAGTTCACAGCCGATAGCCCGGCAAAGCGTTACAGATAGCCGGATCGGCATTACAGATAGCCGGATCGGCAGTGCGGATAGCAGGATTGCCAGTAGGGAAATCGTCAATCTGCTACGCGGCATAGGGGGCAAGGCCAACCTTCCTCGCGTCCATAAACTACTGGCCACATCTGCCCCGGTCCAACCGGCTTATAGCTATGACGAGCCAGATTTAACCGGCGTGGCAATACGACAGCTAAAGGCTATCAGCCCCAGTATCGAGGGCAGTAAAGGGGAGTTCAATCTTCGCATCACCGGCCAGGTGACGGGCACCAGTGGGACCGGACAGCCGATCATGCGCACCGCACTTGGCATCCTGACACTTGATCTCTCAAGTCCGATCCCAAGGGGCAGTTCCGTGGCGCTGGAGATTTCAGGGGCATCTCTAAACGCGTTGCCCACTCCAGCGACACAAACAAACAACCTCGAGGCAGCGGCTTTGCAAAACGAGGCTGCGTCGTTCCTTCAACTTGACGGAATGAAACTGCCGCTAGCGGAAATCGGCCGAAACCTGGGACCAAGCCTTCTTTTATTCCTTGCTGTCTTAAAAGGTGGACGTGTGGCGGAGTGGCTTTCCGGAGAGCCGATTCCAACACCTGCAGGCGCAAAATTAAGTGCCAGCGAACCTCTTTTCGGACCGGAAAGCGCACAATTTGTAAGGTTTGTCGAAAATTCAAGCGGAGACTGGCGCCTTATCTACCTGCCATTCCTTCACATGGGCACCAAGGATCACTTGCGTTTGTTCTTGCGGCAAAAAAAATCGGCCGCTTCGCAAACGGACGAAAACGACAAAACCAGACGCTTCGTGGTTGAGGCTAATCTTCCCAATTGGAATAATCTCCAGCTCGACGGCTTTGTTACGCCTGAGCGCTTCGACCTTATCTTCAGGAGTGACAGGCCACTCACAGCAGAACAACAAGGCCATATATCCGCGATTTTTGAGCAA
>CAXMNO010000333.1:0-8797 GCA_964194655.1 uncultured Acidimicrobiia bacterium | reverse complement strand
AACTTTTTATTAACCAACTAGGGTTAAAGGCCATCAATCCGAAAGTGTTTGCAGAGCGAAACCAGAGAAAGAGGGAAGGGTTACGAAATGGCTGCGACCCGGAAATCTGTAAGTAAAGCGACACCTGCGAAAAAGGCGGCGCCAAAACGCGTGGCTGCTTCGAAAATCGCTTCCAGAACGAAGAAGGCTGTCGCCTCTTCGAAAAAAGCGCCGGTGAAGAAGGCGGCGTCCCTGACAAAGGCGATTGCCGCTAAGAAAGCCGCGCCTAAGAAGAAGGCGGCGGTAAAGAAGGCTGCGCCCAAGAAGGCGATTGCCGCTAAGAAAGCCGCACCTAAGAAGAAGGCGGCGGTGAAGAAGGCAGCGCCCAAGAAGGCGATTGCCGCTAAGAAAGCCGCGCCTAAGAAGAAGGCTGCGGTGAAGAAGGCTGCGCCCAAGAAGGCGATTGCCGCTAAGAAGGCCGCGCCTAAGAAGAAGGCAGCGGTGAAGAAGGCCAGTGTTCGCAGAAACGGGAAGGCTTCCAGGGCCTCTATGATCTCGGCGAGCAAGTCGTCGCCACGTCGTCGGGTTGCTGCGAAATCGACCCCAGCGCGTTCACCGGCAAAGAAAACTGCTGTTGCACCTTTGGCTGGCAAGGCAACGCGTAGAGGTACGCGCAACGGTGCGGCACGCCGCTAGTTCGTTTGCGCTAGCTAGATAAAGTAATTCTACGAAGGCAGGCGGGTGCCATTGGCATCCGTCTGTCTCATTTTTTGCCAATTTTTGATGTGGAAACGCGGAGAAGAGGTCCGTCTCTAATTCAAAGCGGGCGACCCATCGTCAGCTTTTCGAGGACGCGGAACTGTTCGTCACTCAGTGAGACGAACTGCGCCCCAAAGGTACCTGCTGGCTCCATTAATCGGACAATTATTACCTCAAAAATCAAGGTCTGGTCTTTGCCGATCTCGATTTCCAAGCGCAAGTTTTCATCGGCTGGGGCTTGGTAGTCACCATGACCGACGATCTCTATCGCGCCACCGATACCGCCGAACGAAACGTCCAGAACCTTTATGGGGTGTCCGTCGAGGCGGCCTTCGAGCATAACTTCGCGACGCCAGTCACGTCTGCGTTCGCCTGCTGCAATTTCAATAATTTTTGCCAAGTTGTCACCCCCTTGCCTTCCACTTAGGAGTTTCGCCTGTTAAGTACTTTACGTTGTTAGGCCAATGCTATTAAGAGCTTTGAAGGTAAGGAAAACCTTTATTTCGAACTTCCCTATAATTTAATTGTTAAAGCCTTAGCCCCTATCGCTCGACCTTGAGAGCGACTTCATAAGGGCAAGCACGCCGCGGCGCAGCGGCTGGTCGCTGATGGAATAGTAGTTGGTAATCACCTGTAGCGTCTCGCGCTTGGCCATTAAGCTCTGGCCGTTTTGACCAGCGTTTGCCGATTCTCCACCGCCTCTCGCTTGCGCCGCTAGTTCTTTCACAATTCCCTCTGTCATAACATCGTCTGCGCCCTCAAAGAAAAAGGCTACCGGTACATCCAATAGAACCGAAATTTCAAAAAGTTTGCTCGCAGAGATGCGGTTTCCGCCGCGTTCGTATTTCTGTATTTGTTGAAAAGTCACGCCTAAAGCCTTGGCCACGCGGTCTTGCGAATAGCCCAGATAAACGCGGCGCAACCGCACCCGGGTTCCAACATAAACATCGATGGGGTGTGGTTCTCGACCTTGAGAATGATCGTTTTTCATAGTTGCCTCCTCCCGGAACGCTGGGTGAGACGACTGGTCCGGTTATAGGTTTAAAGCGGATTCGTTTTTTAAATAACGACTGCAAATTATACGACAATGTAGTGCAAAGATAGCAAAAAGACAATCAATAATTGTTAAAAGTAGAAAATAGAGCGCTTGAAAGGTGAGCTGCTATCACACCAAAAGGGAGGGCACACCGGGGGTTTTGCGAAATGGGAGGGGAAATGCCTGCTAAACGGAAATGTCGAGCTTCATGCCGCGTTTGTTGGAGGAATCAGCGTTGTCAGCTCTATCACCACCATCGTCTCGTCCGCGTGAGTGACGTCCTTCTTGGGTAGAATTAACGGGTCGGGCCACTTGAGATCGCGCGGCTTGACCGCTTTCCTCGGCCCTAAGCGGGTAGCTTGCGATGAAATTGAAAAAGACATTAGATACAGGGCCAGAATTCATAGCTTTTTACTTCACTAATATTGTTAAGACTATCTACAATATCTGAAAAATTTAAATAATACAACAACAACAATATGGTATTACTTTTAATTGCTTCTCAAATTACTATTATTTTTATTTCAAATTTTCTGTAAATTTGAATAATGTAGGTATTGGCAAACAGTAGTGCCGATGGAATTGCTCTTTCTCTAACTTTTGCAATGTTATATTATAACAAAAGGGACGCTTGCTCTTTTGTAGCTTGAAGGCCTAGAGCACTTTCAGCAAAAGTGTGTGCGGTTTTGCGCCCGGAAAGTGCGTAATAATAAGAGCCTAGTGCGGCTTTCACGATCGAGAGATCATTAAAAGCGCTCTAGGCGGGGGAGGGTTGAAATATGGCTGGAGTGGCGAGTTCATTTCAAAGGCCCGATCATGATCATGTGCATTGTGTGGCAGAAGCCTTATCCAAAGCCGAGGCTCTCTGCCGAGCTCGCGGCGCGCGCCTGACCCCAATTCGCCGGAAGGTTCTAGAGCTATTGTGGCAGCGTCATGAGCCCTTTGGCGCTTACGAGCTGCTAAAAGCCCTGGATAGGGAGGAAGCCCGGGTCATGCCGCCGACGGTCTACCGGGCGCTGGAATTTTTGCAGGCTCAAGGGCTGGTACACCGCATTGAAGTTCGAAACGCCTATGTCGGCTGTGCCCAGCCGGGGCGACCGCACGCGGGTCAATTCCTGATTTGTAAGGAGTGTGGCGTGACGGCTGAAATACAAAGCGCGAATGTCGATGCCGCGCTTTTAGATGCAGCTGATGCCCTGGATTTTAAAGTCGAAAGCCAAACCGTTGAAATCACTGGAATTTGCCCGCACTGCCGAGATGAGAAAATCTGACATGATAAGCCGCGAACCACTTATATCGCTGGAGAACGTGAATCTGCGCCTTGGTGACCGCTCTATCCTGGAACGGATCAACCTCTCGGTCGAACGGGGGGAAATCGTTACCCTTGTAGGGCCGAATGGCGCGGGTAAGTCATCGCTTTTAAAAATCGCAATTGGCTTACTACGGCCACAAAATGGCAAGGTCCACCGTGCACAGGGCCTTAGGGTCGGATACGTGCCGCAGCGCCTCTCCCTCGACCCTGTGTTGCCGATGACAGCGCGCCGCTTGCTGGAACTGACGGAGAATGAAGGCGAAAGGGCGATTGCCGAGGCTCTACGCGATGTCGGCGCGCAATATATGGCGGAAAGCCAGATCCATGATCTTTCCGGCGGGGAAGTACAGCGGCTGATGTTGGCGCGTGCATTGCTGCGCAACCCGGATCTTTTAATTCTAGATGAACCGCTACAAGGTGTGGACTTGGGCGGGCAAATCGAACTCTTTGCCCTTATTGAAAAGCTTCGCACGCAGCGCGGCTGCGGTGTGATCATGGTCTCGCACGATCTCCACCTCGTCATGGCGAATACGGATCGCGTGGTCTGCCTCAATCGACACATTTGCTGTTCGGGGCGGCCTGAGGCAGTGACCCAGGATCCTGCATATCTCGCACTATTTGGGGCCAGTTCAGCATCCGCGCTTGCGGTTTATCACCATCATCACGACCACGCGCACGATCTAAGCGGTGCGTGCTTGGATGGGGAGGAGATGGCGCAATCAAACCCCACCACACCTAATGATGGTCTAGAGGCAGAGGAACGCGAGAGTGCTTGAGGATTTCTTCCTAAGATCGTTAGCCGCTACCTTCGGGATCGCGATTGTTGCAGGGCCGCTTGGTTGTTTCATCGTTTGGCGGCGCATGGCCTATTTTGGCGATAGTCTCGCGCATTCAGCCCTGTTGGGGGTCGCATTAGGGCTTTTGCTGGGGTTTGATCCGTCGCTGGGAACATTAGCGGCGGCGGTCACCTTTGCAGCGCTGCTTTTCTTGCTGGAGCGGCAAAAACGTGTAGCGCGCGATACCTTGCTCGGCATTCTCTCGCACGGCGGTCTCTCCTTGGGGCTTGTCGCACTTGCCTTTGTGACCGGCACGCGGGTTGATCTTATGAGCTACCTCTTTGGTGAAGTTCTAGCGATTGGAACCGACGATTTGATCTGGATTTATGGGAGTGCGGGACTGGCTTTAGCCACGCTTATCGTGATCTGGCGTCAATTGCTGATCATCACTGTGCACGAGGATCTAGCGCGCGCCGAGGGCGTGCCAGTGGCGCGTGTCAACTTTCTCTACCTTATGGCTGTTGCTTTAACGGTCGCGGTTGCAATGAAGGTCGTTGGGGTCCTTTTAATAACCGCGCTCCTCATAATTCCACCGGCTGCGGCGCGTCAGTTTGCGAAATCGCCTGAGATGATGGCGCTGATCGCTATTCTGGTCGGTGCGCTTGCCGGCGTATTTGGTCTTTTGGGCTCGATTACCTGGGATACGCCTGCCGGGCCCTCGATTGTCTTGGCAGCTCTTGCATTGCTGCTGATATCACTGGCCGTGCGCCCAATTCTTAGTGGGCGGGGGTAGCGAAGGATTGTTTCCTCGCCATTCCACTTGGCGTAACCTATCTAAAGAGAAAGATTTATTGATTCGATTGGAGAAAGTGTCACCCAATGTCACTGCAGCAAGCAATTGAGAACAAACTTGTGGAGACCTTCCGGCCCCTTCATTTGGAGGTCTTGAATGAGAGCTTCCGCCACAACGTGCCAAAGGGCTCTGAGACCCACTTCAAGCTGGTGGTCGTCTCCGACGCCTTCGAAGGACTGCGCTTGGTCCAACGCCACCAAAAGGTAAACGCCCTCTTTATGACGGAAATGAAAGAGGGTTTGCACGCCCTTTCAATGGAAACCATGACCAGTGGCGAGTGGGAGGAACGTGGTGGCACGGTCCTCGCCAGCCCGCCTTGCTTAGGCGGAAGCAAGTTCGGCTAACGCCTTTTCGCACGTTAACGCCACATAAGTGCTTTCAATAATCCTTTTTCTTGCCATTTTCCGGCGATCTAATATGGGTCGCTGGGATGTGGTTTAATATTTTTTATGCTGTCTGGTTGTAGAATAAAGCTGCATTAAGCGGCTACTAGAGCACTTTCAGCAAAAGTGTGTGCGGTTTTGCGCCCGGAAAGTGCGTAATAATAAGAGCTTAGAGCGATTTTCATGATCGAGGGATCATTAAAAGTGCTCTAGGCTGGTTTTTATGTCGGGGGATCGATGACACAGCGAAAGTTGGCGGTGGTTGTTTTGGCAGCGGGCGAGGGGACGCGGATGAAGTCCCAGCGGCCAAAAGTGCTGCATGAACTTGCAGGGCGCTCGATGCTGGCCCACGTTCTCTCGGCAAGTGAAGCCTTAAAGCCCGACCGGATCGTTGTTGTGGTCGGCCCTGGGATGGGGGATATCGAAAAGGCGGCAGGGCCTCATAGTGTTGCGATCCAGGAAAAGCCCCTAGGTACAGGGCACGCCGTAATGGCGGCAAAGCCAGCGCTTGGCGATCTTTTGAATGAGAATAACCTTGATATCCTCGTCATATTTGGGGACACGCCGCTTTTGCGCGGTGAGACTTTATCGCGGCTAGCCGAGACTTTACGTGAGGGCCCGGCGCGGCTTGCCTGTCTCGCCTTTGAACCTGAAGACCCTGCGCGCTATGGGCGTGTGATGCTGGAGCTTGATGGCCGTGTCGCCCGGATCGTCGAATACCTAGATGCCGACGAGACCCAACGGAATGTGCGGCTTTGTAATGCCGGTATGATGGCAGGGGACGCGCGAACTCTGTTTGGACTGCTGGCCGAGTTAAAGTCCGAGAACGCGAAGGGGGAATATTACCTAACCGATATCTTCGCCATGGCGCACGCAAAAGAAATTCCGGCCGTTAGCCTGATAGGCGATGAGGAGGAAGTTCAGGGCATCAATGACCGTATAGAATTGGCGAGGGCCGAGGCCCAATTGCAGCGACGTTTGCGTTCAAGCGCGCTTGCAGGCGGGGTTACGATGATCGATCCCGAGAGTGTCTGGCTCTCAATGGATACCAAGCTGGGGAGTGATATCCTGCTGGAGCCGAATGTTTTCATTGGGCCTGGTGTAGAGATTGAGAACGGTGCGACGATTAGAGCCTTTTCCCATCTCGAAGGGGCTAAGATCGGGGAAAACTGTACCGTCGGTCCTTATGCCCGCTTGCGTCCCGGCACATATTTGGAAAAAGGTTCGAAGATCGGCAATTTTGTCGAGGTGAAGAACGCGACGCTGGGCGAAGGTGCTAAGGCCAATCACCTCGCATACCTTGGCGATGCGAGCGTGGGCGCAAAAGCGAACATCGGGGCTGGCAGCATTACGTGTAACTACGATGGCTTTGCCAAGCACCGCAGTGAGATCGGGGAAGGTGTTTTTATCGGCTCCAACTGTGCCTTGGTCGCACCGATCAAAATCGGCGCAGGCGCCATTGTCGGTGCCGGTAGTACCGTGGTGACTGATATTGAAGAGGATGCGCTTGTGCTCGCCCGCGGGGAACAGAAATCGAATCCCGGGGGTGCTGCGCGCCTAAGGGCCAGGAAGAAACGAGACTAAGACAAACGGACGAGCTTGGATCTGCAGGAAAGGATCGACACATTATGTGTGGCATTGTCGGCATCATCGGGGACAAGGAGGTCCCGCCACTCTTACTTGAAGGTTTGAAGAGGCTCGAATATCGAGGTTACGATTCCGCCGGTATCGCGACGCTGCGCAATGGCGCGATTGAACGCCGCCGTGCAGAAGGAAAGCTTCACAATCTTGTAGAACGCCTGGATGATGAGCCACTCTCTGGGACGATTGGCATAGGCCACACCCGCTGGGCGACCCATGGGCGCCCGACCGAACAAAATGCCCACCCCCATGCCGATGACCACGTTGCGGTGGTGCATAACGGTATCATTGAAAATTTCGCAGCGCTGCGCGCGGAACTGCAAAACGATGGCCATGTTTTCGATACGGAAACCGATACGGAAGTCATCGTGCATCTAATAAGTCATTATTTGGCGGCTCAGATGTCACCGGAAAAGGCGGTAGCATCAGTTTTAAAGCGCTTGGAAGGCGCATTTGCACTCGCTATCATTTTTGCAGGCCGGCACGATTTAATGATCGGCGCGCGCCGTGGATCGCCGCTCGCATTAGGTTTTGGCGAAGGCGAGATGTATTTGGGGTCCGATGCACTGGCACTTGCACCCCTAACGGACCAAATTTGCTACCTTGAGGAAGGGGACTGGGCAGTCCTTAGCCGTGATGGCGCGGTCATTCATGATGCCGAGGACAATGTCGTCGCGCGGGAGGTCAAGCAGACTGCGCTTTCCGGTGCCTTGATCGGCAAGGCCGGTTATCGCCACTTCATGCAAAAGGAAATCTACGAACAGCCAGCCGTCGT
The DNA here is from genome assembly GCA_964194655.1 of uncultured Acidimicrobiia bacterium. GTDB lineage: Bacteria > Pseudomonadota > Alphaproteobacteria > Kiloniellales > Kiloniellaceae > JAJFGK01. Next base: position 1,283 of record CAXMNO010000333.1, on the reverse strand, counting down.
GGGTGATACGCTTCATTCGCTCGTCAATCCCTTGGCTGGTCGTGTCACTTTGCCCGATCTGTCCCTGGATTTCGCGGCCACCCCACGCTTGACGATATCTGCTTGTGGCACCGCCTACTTGGCTGGCTTGGTTGCACGCTATTGGTTTGAACAGATAGCCCGTCTCCCCGTTGAGATCGATGTTTCCTCTGAGTTTCGCTATCGCGAGGCGCCAATGCCGGAAGGCGGAATATCTCTCTTCATTTCCCAATCGGGGGAGACCATCGATACGCTGGAGGCCCTTCGCTACGCCAAGCGCGAGGGGCAAAAAATACTCTCCGTGGTAAATGTCCCCGAAAGCGCGATTTCTCGTGAATCCGATGCCGTTCTGCAGACGCAAGCGGGTCCCGAGATTGGCGTTGCCTCGACCAAGGCTTTCACCACGCAGTTGACCGTCCTGGCCTGCTTGGCAGTGGCGGCGGCGCGTGCGCGTGGAACCTTAACGCTGGAGGCGGAGAAAAGGATCGTCGAAAGCTTGCTGGAGGTGCCAGGAAAGTTAAGCGAGCTTCTGAACCACGATGAGGCGATCAGAGAAATCAGCCATGATCTTGCAGATGCGCGCGACGTTCTCTTTGTCGGGCGCGGCACGATGTACCCCATGGCCCTAGAAGGCGCCTTGAAGCTAAAGGAAATTTCCTACATCCATGCCGAAGGCTATGCTGCGGGTGAGATGAAACACGGTCCCCTTGCACTGATTGATGATGGCGTCCCAGTCATCGTCTGCGCGCCCACAGGCCCCTTATTCGGGAAAACAGCCTCCAACTTGCAAGAAGTGCACGCCCGTGGTGGCAAAGTCATCCTGCTTAGCGATAGCGAGGGCCTGGAACGCGCCGGTCATCTCGCAACCCACAAAGTGGAAATTCCGAAGGTCGATCCCATGGTCGCACCGATCCTCTATGCCTTACCGGTCCAGCTTTTGGCCTACCACACCGCCGTCTTGAAAGGCACCGACGTTGACCAGCCAAGGAACTTAGCGAAGTCGGTTACCGTGGAGTGAGCGCTGGTTTCGTGGACTTAGAACATAAATCTACTTTTGATAGTTAAAACCACCATTTTCTTGACATAATCGTATTGCTATTTAGGCAGCAAGGAATTTAAGCTACGTGAGTCTTGCCGTGAGGTGAGGAGCCGTGGAACTTTGGGTCGAGACTGAAATTTCGGTGGGTCAAGTATATGAAAAAATTGATGTATGTGCCATTTGTGGTAATCCTGGTCTCTTTTCTAAGTATTACTGGTGCTGAAAA
>CAXMNO010000332.1:0-5991 GCA_964194655.1 uncultured Acidimicrobiia bacterium | reverse complement strand
CGGGTCATGTCACCCCCCGCTCGATAGATATTAAAGGTTAAAAGCACCCGCGATAATAGTATTGGCTGGACCTCGCCCTTTGCTGTAAAAATTAGCGCACCATAACACGGATTTTGTAGTGCGCGCTTTTGACGTTAGCGCACGAAATTCGCTTTATGAATCCTAATGAGCTTGAAGGCTAAGAGCAGACAATGGCTTGGATCGACACAATTGCGTTTGCAGACGCAACGGGAAGATTGAAAAAACACTATGAGCGCGTCGGTGGCCCGGATGGCAATGTCGACAATATCATGCAAGTGCATAGCCTCAGGCCTCACACGCTAGAAGCCCACATGGGGCTCTATAAAAGCACCCTTCACCATAGTGCGAATACGGTTCCCGATTGGATGTTGGAGTGCATCGGCATTTATGTCAGCCTTTTGAACCGTTGCGATTATTGTGCAGAGCACCACTTCGAAGGGCTGCGCCGCCTGCTAAATGACGACACTCGGGCCAGTGTTTTGCGAGAAGCTCTGGAGGGCGACAATTTTGAGAGCGCCTTTTCCAAGCGTGAGCAAGAGGCCTTGAAGTACGTCAAGCAGTTAACCTGTGCGCCCGCCACACTCACAAACGCAGATATTCATCGCCTAAGGGAAGTCGGCTTAGAGGACGGCGAAATCCTCGAAATAAATCAGTGCGCGGCCTACTTCGCTTACGCCAATCGCACGGTACTCGGCCTCGGGGTCTCTACAGAGGGCGATGTTCTAGGCACGTCGCCCAGTAAAAGCGGTGATCTCAATGAATGGGAACATACCTGAGGCCGAAAGACTTCCAGCCGGCTAAATTTCCTGGACTGGGACGAGTTCCAGGGCCTGTCACGCGACGCGACGGAGGTGCGTTAAGGAAAAGGCGCCCTTCGGTCCTTTGAAGGGGTACAATTCTTGGCTATAGATGGGCCGGAATAGGACAGGGAAAGGATAATTCCATGTACAAAAATTTCTTCGTACGGATTGCGTCCGTCTTTGCGGTTGTCGCCGCTCTCGCTCTTCCGCTTAGCACCGCTTGGGCTGAAGAAATTATCGCATCCGGCACCTTCAAGGGTGCGAGCAACCATGTCACCACGGGCGGTGTGAAGATTGTCAAATCCTACGACAAGTTCCAGATCATTCTCGAGGATAACTTCTCCCTCGACGGTGCGCCTGACCCGAAGGTCGGTTTCGGCAAGGACGGCGAATATGACGGCGCCTCCAAAGTCGCTCCCCTGAAGAACCTGAATGGCCATCAGGTTTATGAGATCCCAGCCTCCGTCGACGTCACGCAGTACAACGAAGTCTACATCTGGTGTGAAAAATTCAGCGTTCCGCTTGGTGTTGCCTCCATCAAGTAAGCCTGTCTAAAGCTATTACCCGGCGCCTCTTATCAACGTCGCGCCGGGCTCTGGCTTTTGGAAAAACCGCTACAGGGAGACCGGGAAACTTAGCGGGGAAATTTCCGCGGCACTCATGCCGGTCCAATGCTTCTCGGGCACCTCGGCCTCGGCCTGCGCGGCAATTTCATTGATCTTCTCGGTCGCGCTAGCATAGTCGAGCGTTAGAACCTCCCCATCTCGCACCACTTGATGGCCATCGATATAGACATCCTTCACCGCCCTTTCCGCTGCGGTAAAGATCAAGCTGCGCAAAGGATCGCGCAGCGGCTGCATGAGGGGGTGGCTGAGATCCACCGTCACGAAATCTGCTTTAGCGCCCACTGCCAAGCGGCCAATATCATCTCGGCCCAGGACCGCTGCCCCGCCTAAGGTTGCTGCCTCGAAGACGTCTTTCGTGGTCGAACCTTCGACACGTCGATTAACAACGCGCGAATTTAACGCGGCTGCGCGCATTTCCTCCAAAAAATTATGCGGAAATGTATCTGTTCCAATCCCAAGGGGAATTCCGGCATTCCGGTACTTCGCAAAGGATTCGAGCAGCATTCCGTGACGCAGGAAGACGTTGGGGCAGTGCGCAACTGCGGCCCCACTTTCCACGAGCCGCTCGAAATCTCCCCCCTCCCCCCAATAGACCCAGGAGTGTGAATCGATGAAGATCGCGTGAGCTACGATGGTGTCCGGGGTAAGCAAACCCAGCGAGCGCAACCACTCTATGGGCGTCATCCCGTGCCGATGCGTTATCTCTGCAAATTCGACCAAGCTCTGGGAAGCATGAATTTGCAGCTTTAGGCCACGTTCACGCGCCGCCGATAGCGAATCCTTCAGTAATTCAGGTGTGCAGGTGTCCAATTGCGCGGGCGTGACCATTGCGCTTAGACGGCCGCTTGGATCCTCCAAAGCCCTATCAATAGTTGCCAAAGCACTCTCGAATGACGACCGGCCCCCATCTTCAGCCCAGTCGTACTTCACCTCATGGCCATTTTCCGTGTACCAACGCGCCGAGCGATGCATGGGTGCCACAACGCCGCGAAGTCCACTTGCCGAGAGAAGTTCCAGCCAACCAGGATAAGGGATGGAGAGGTCAACGAGTGTCGTAACGCCACTCTTCAGCAGTTCTGCATAGGCGACTTCAGCGCATATGGGCATCCCCGCCAGATCGGGCCCGTAAACCGGCATTAAATCATACAGCCCGCTCATCCCCAGTTTTGGATTTCCAGCATCTTCCCCAAATCCCTTCCCCATGGGTTCGGATAGGGGGTGAGAGTGGATATCGATAAGCCCTGGCATCACCATGAGCCCACGGCCGTCGATTTCCACGATGTCCGCCCCGGCGTTACTCGGCTCAAACAGGCCGCCAACTTGAACTATCTGATTGCCCTTAAAGGCAAAATCTTGATGACGCAGGTAACGATGGCTGCCGCGCGCCTCATCCCAAGCCACAATCCAGGAAACATTTTTAATTACGTTTATTTTCTCCATAACCATCCCTCGTTTTAGATTTTGCAGTGCCGGAATTGCGATAAGGCTCGGCATCGGGAAGCGAGAGGATATCGCGCTTGATAGATTCTTGTGAAGGCACCACTTGAGCCTTTAGGAAGATTGAGCTATTGCCGTGTCTTTAGAGAGCTAACGTTTGTATTGGGAGTGGTCGCAAATGACCGTCGAAACCTTGAAGCTGCGGGTCGAGAAGGTGATCCGCGAAGCCGAGGACATTTGTTCTTTTGAATTTAGGGACCCGAATGGTCAGGGCCTTCCAGCCTTTACAGCAGGCGCGCACATTGACGTTCATCTCCCAGGCGGTCTCGTGCGGCAATTTTCGCTTTGCAACGACCCTTCAGAAGGCAATCGCTATGTGGTTGCTGTCCTGAATGAACCAGCCGGGCGCGGCGGATCTACGGATATGCATACGAATGTTAAGGAAGGCGATCTTATCGAAGTATCGCACCCCTTGAACAACTTCCCCCTCTCCGACCAGGCACGACGCCATATCTTGCTGGCCGGTGGTATCGGTGCGACTCCTATCCTGGCAATGGTGCGCCGTTTAGAGGCTAAGGGCCAAGATTATCATCTGCACTACTGTGCCCGCTCTCAGGAAAAAACGGCCTTTCACGAGATTCTCTCTAACGCTCCCTTTGCTGACAAAGTCTCTTTTCATTTCGATGGTGGTGATCCCTCCAAGGGCTTGGATATCCGCGCTCAACTTCGCCCCTACGGGCTGGGCGATCATCTTTATTGCTGTGGGCCAACGGGCTTCATGGGCGCCGTTCGCGATGCTGCATCCCATTGGCCGCAGGGAACCGTGCACTTCGAATACTTTTCCGTTGATCCGGAATTGGCGTCGGGCAGCGGTGTCGATGCGGCCTTTGAGGTTGAACTCGAAAGCGATTCTTCGGTGCACCAAATTCCAGCAGACAAAAGTATCCTGGATGTGTTGCGCAGCGCTGGCCACGATGTGCCGAGCGCTTGTGAAGAAGGCATCTGCGGCACCTGCATTACAGAGGTTGTCTCAGGCGATTTGGATCACCGGGACATGGTTCTTGATGATGATGAGCGCGAGGCGGGTGATCTCATGACCATCTGCTGTTCACGTGGCCGGGGCCGGGTGGTGCTCAAGCTTTAGCTTCGAGTCTTAAAATTTATGTGGCACTGTGTGGCTTTCATAGGGAGGCTCAGAGAACCTCCCACAAGCTTTGGGAGGCATAAAATGCGAAAACGCGAATTATTTACCTCCATGCTGGGAGGGGCCGTTTTTTTAGCGGCCATTGCCGCTGGGCCGATGGTCCAAGCTGGGGTCGAATCAAGGGACCCTATAAAACTCACCCTTCACGATTGGACTGGTCAGCTCATAACAACCCAAATTATGGGCGAGGTACTGAAAAACGCCGGCTACAATATTGAATATGTTCAAGCCGACTACATTGCACAGTTCGCTGGCCTAAAGACGGGTGATCTGCACGTCGCGATGGAGATGTGGGAAACCACAGGCCGCGATGCGATGGACGAGGCAACGGCCACCGGCAAGGTCGAAAACCTTGGCGAAACCGGTATGCAGGCAATCGAGGAATGGTGGTATCCAAGCTATATGAAGGAACTCTGCCCAGGATTGCCAAACTGGGAAGCGCTCAACGAATGTGCTGAGGCCTTTTCCACCCCTGAGACCGCACCAAGTGGTCGCTACCTTGGTGGTCCCGTGACGTGGGGCGGGTTTGACGATGAACGCGCCGAGGCACTTGAGCTTAATTTCGAGGTCGTGCACGCAGGCACAGATGCCGCACTTTTTGCTGAGTTGGAATCCGCCTATCAGCGCAAAGCGCCCATCATCCTTTGGGTCTATGCGCCGCATTGGGCGCCTGTTAAATTCGAAGGCGAGTGGGTCGAGTTTCCGAAATATTCGGCTGAGTGCTATCAGGACCCGGCCTGGGGCTCAAACCCCGATCTTGCCTATGACTGCGGCAAGCCCCGCGGCCCAATCTGGAAAGTGGCATGGGCCGGCGTAAAAGATAAATGGCCAGGCGCTCACAAGGCCGTCGTCAATTTTAACGTCGATAACGATGAAATGGGCGCGATGGTCTCAGCCGTCGATTTGGAAGGCCGCAAGCTTGATGACGTCGTGGCCGAGTGGATGGCAAGCAACGAGGACCGCTGGCAGTCCTGGATCAAGTAATCTGGCCTGGATTAAGTAAGCTGGATTTAGCGAACATCCTGGGGGAGTGGCATTGCAAACGTCACTCCCCACGCGGGCACTTTGACATCACGCCGGATTTGAGGATCAAGGGCGCTGGCCACAATGGAAAAGCCCATCAAACATAGTCGACAAACCGCTTTGAAAGCCTTTGCCTAATTAATGAGTGACGTAGACAAAAACGGTTTGGCAGAAGGTCGCGCGGCTAATCCAACGCCTCGCTCACGTTACCTTAATCCCTATTTCGCTGGTTGGATTTTGCTAGGAATCGTGGCGACGATATTGATGATGCTTGGCAAGAAGGAAGTCGCTTGGGCCTTCAAGTTACCACGTGAATTTCACTGGAACCTGCGTCACCAAATCAGCGACTTTATTGATTGGCTAGTAGATACCGCCGACCTCGGCCTCTTCACTTTTTATGAACTCACACGAAGTTTGGCGTGGATTATGGATATCCCGCTTGATCTCGCGACAAGTCTCCTCTCATCGGGATTTTTGAAGGGACAAGGGTCGGATGCCATCCAGATCACGCCACCGCTTTCATGGATCGCGATAATCGCGCTGATGGTCCTACTTGGCCGCTACGCCAGGGACTGGAAATTGGCGGCTCTTGTCGGGGGCTGCTTTCTCTATCTCGTGATATTTGGGCAATGGGAAAGCGCCATGGTGACGCTCTCCTCCATCGCCATTGCCGTTCCTTTTGGAATTCTAGGCGGCCTTTTCCTTGGCATCCTTGCTTATCGTTGGCGGACGATGCAGCTGATTATCACCCCGCTGCTGGATCTGATGCAGACGGTTCCGATCTTCGCCTATCTGGTGCCGATCCTCGTGCTCTTCGGCTTCGGGCCGGTGGCCGCCATGATCGCGACAATCTTCTATGCCATGCCGCCGATGGTGCGCG
>CAXMNO010000331.1:0-1652 GCA_964194655.1 uncultured Acidimicrobiia bacterium | reverse complement strand
AGGTGTCGTACGACTTGGGCGCACCGACCAGGACGACCGTGACGTTAAGTGCGATGGGCTGCGGCTTTGGTAGCCCCGCAATGGGAATGCCGCCGGAGCGTTCGGGAGTCTCTAAGGTGATTTCCCGGTCGCGGAGAGCTGCCTTCAGCTTTGTCCAAAGATCGGGAACCGTCGCCAAACCATCAGCGCGCAGTACGAGAATGCCGCCATTCGCGCGGTGTAAGGCCCCGGCGCGCACCATCGTAAAGTCCGTTTCCAAGATGCCGCCTTTTTGGCGATATTCGATGTAGCCGAAAATCGAAGCGGCTGAAGGCGATGGCTCCAAGATGACAGGGGGCGAGGTGCAAGCGGAGTTATCCACCAGCAGATTGACCGCATAGCGCATCTCGGGGCTTCCGCTATCGGCACCTTGGCCCTCGGCGGCGGGCTTGAAGCGTTGAATATTCTCTAAGATGTCCTCGTGCATTTCACGAAGCCAGGCCGTGATGTCCTTATTGTCCGCAAAGGCGCCTTCAATTTCCTCCATCAAGCCCGCGACCGCGTTTTCGGCAACTTTGCGGTTCATGCTGGCTAGTTGTTCGGCGAAGGTCATTTGGCGTTGGGCTGCGGTGCGCCTTAGGTCACGAAGCCGCTCGCTGAGTTCCCTGGCAGATGCCTCCAGGCTTTTTCGCTGAACTTCTGGCATCCCTTCGCTCGTAACCTGTTTGCCATCAGCGCCAATGGGGACAATGGAAAAGCCTTGCGGCGATTGGACGATATCGAGGCCTTCTTCTCGTGCAGCCTTGCGAAGGTTCTCGATTTCCTGGTTGACTTGCTGTTGGACCTGGCCGCTTTGCTCCTCCACCTGGCGTTCGTATTCAGGTGCACCGAAGGCTTTGGTGAGTTCTGATCGAAGCTGAGGGAGGAGAGCTGACATCTTTGCTTGGAATTTTCGCCCCTCGCCGGCTGGAAGCTCAGCGGGGCGCGGCAGGTGCGGGGCACCGAAATTGTTGAGGTAGACCCAATCACAAGGCCGATTTTTCCTCTCAGCCATCTTGCCTTCAAGGAACTCCACCGTTGCGGTCATGCGTCCACCACGTTCCGGCCCCAGCACGAAAACGTTAAAGCCCGGCCTCTCGGCGCAAAGCGCAAAATCAAGCGCTTCGCGTGCGCGTGCGTGGCTTGAGAGTTGGAAAACGCCCTCCTCGCCTCCTGGTGTCGCCGAGAATTTTGGGATAGCGACAGCTTTGGCCGAGAGTTTTTTGATCGCCATAGGATCTCCCTCTTCCTCGCGCGTCATCAGCGCGGCAAGTTCATTTTCGATTCTCCTGGAAAGTTTGACAGAGCGCACACGGATAAGGAAGGCCTCTTGCCTCTTAAGAAAGCACAGATCACAGTAGCCGATGGAATTTCCTAGCGTGGGAGGACGTAACGGTGGCATCGGATAGGCGTAATCGTAAGGCTGGGTTTTCGACCCGGGCGATTCATCTTGGATATGACCCTTTTCAAAATGAACGCTCCTTGACGCCGCCGATCTACATGACCTCGACCTATGCTTTTGAATCTGCTGAGGAAGGCGGTGCCGTCTTCGCCGGGGAAATTCCAGGTCTGACATATGGCCGCACCTTGAACCCAACGCAGTCGCTGCTGCAAGAACGCCTTGCCAGTCTTGA